>JAJZFF010000426.1 GCA_021805485.1 Pseudomonadota bacterium | reverse complement strand
CGGGCGATGGCGGCGCGCGGCGCCGGCACGGCCTCCCTGGGCGCCGGCGGCGGCTGGGGTGGCGGCGGCTGAGGCGGGGCGGCGCGTCCGGCGAGCGGGCGGACGGTGCCGAGATAGCTCGCCCAGGCCTCCTGGTCCTCCGCGCTCGGCCGCGGCTTCATGAGGCGGCCGCGTCCTCCCACAGCAGCACGTGCAGCCGGCGCGGACCGTGCGCGCCAAGCTCCAGCGTCTGCTCGATGTCCGCCGAGCGCGACGGGCCGGTCACCAGCATCACGTTGCGCGGCATGAAGCCACCGGTCCGAACGTCCGCGTGCTCGGCGCGCAGCAGGTCCCACGCCTCCTCGTAGGCACCGACCAGGCGCGAGAGCGGCAGCAGCACGATCTCGGTCTCGGGCAGGAGATTGATCGTCGTCGGCCGCGTCGGGCCCGAGGGCAGCATCAGCGTGCCGGTCTCGGCGATGCCGGCGAAGCCGTGCTGCAGCCCGACCGCGTCCGATCCCTCGGCGCGGCCCTCGGCAAGGCGCAACAGCGGCCGCTCGGCCCAGGGAATCTGCCGCAGCAGTGGGTGCGGCGCCAGGCGGATCTCGGGCGGCAGGTTCTGCGCCGCGAGATACTCGGCCACCGCCCCCGGCACCGCGCCGAGCGACTCCACCCGCGCCACGCTGCCGAACTCCTTCTCCACATTGGCGATGAACAGCGCCACCTGCCCGGCGCGGTCGAGGCGCGAGCGGGCGGGGATGATCTGGCGCGGATGCGCCGCGAGCCGCCCGCGCAGCATCGCCACCTGGTCCTCCGGCAGGGCGCCGCGCCGCAGCGAGCGGCGAATGGCGCCGAGCATCGCCTCCCGGCTCATCGCCGGCCTCCCAGCCGTTGCGCGGCGGCGTAGCGGGCGAAGAAGGTGGCGCCCTCCGGGGCCGGCAGGTCCCGCCCCGCCGTCCAGCCGCCGGCCAGTGGCAGATGGGTGAAGCGGCCCCGCTTGCGTCCGAGCCAGCCGAGCGCGGCCATCGCGGCGCGCGTGGCCACCCGGTAGAGCGCGGGGCGGCGGGCGAAGAAGCCCCACAGCGCCAGGTTGGTGCGCACCGCGGATGGCGTCAGATGGCGCTCGAACTCGCGCTCGCGCCAGTGGCGCATCATGTTCGGCAGCGGGATCTTCATCGGGCAGACGCTCTCGCAGCGACCGCAGAAGGTGCTGGCGTTGGGCAGGTGCCCGGC
Source organism: Pseudomonadota bacterium (assembly GCA_021805485.1). The sequence goes on along the minus strand of JAJZFF010000426.1, from coordinate 6,924 downwards.
CTTGTCCACGCCCACCAGCGTCGGCGTCAGCACCGAGCCCATCGGGCCGGGATAGACCCAGCCATAGGCATGCCCGCCGACGGCGCCATAGACCGGGCAATGGTTGAGGCAGGCGGCGCAGCGGATGCAGCGCAGCATGTCCTGGAACTCGGTGCCGAGCATCGCGGAGCGGCCATTGTCGAGCAGGACGACATGGTATTCCTCCGGCCCGTCGAGCTCGTCGGCCCGGCGCGCGCCGGTGGAGAAGGTGGTGTAGACGGAGAAATCCTGCCCCGTCGCCGAGCGCGCCAGCAGGCGCAGCAGGGCGCAGCAATCCTCCAGCGTCGGCACCAACTTTTCGATGCTGGCGAGCACGATGTGCACGCGCGGCAGCGTCTGCGTCAGGTCGCCATTGCCCTCGTTGGTGACGATGACGGAGGAGCCGGTCTCGGCGATGAGGAAATTCGCCCCGGTGATGCCGACATCGGCGGCGAGAAAGCGCTCCCGCAGCCGCCCGCGCGCCTCGGTGAGGATGTCGCGCCGCTCGTGGAACACGCGCTCGGCCGGCAGGTCCGTATGCGCCTTGCGGAAGCTGGTCTCCCAGTCCTCGCGGTTGAGATGGTAGGCGGGGGCGATGATGTGGCTCGGCGGCTCGTGGCGGAGCTGGATGATGTATTCGCCGAGATCCGTCTCGACCGGGATGATGCCGTGCTGCTCGAGATGCTCGTTGATGCCGATCTCCTCGGCGATCATCGACTTGCCCTTGGTCACGGTGCGCGCGCCGACGCGCTCGCAGATGCCGAGCACCGCCGCGCGCGCGGCGGTGGCGTCGGCGCACCAATGCACCTGCCCGCCGGCGCGCTCCACCCGCCCGGCCCATTCCTCCAGATAGACGTCGAGATGGGCCAGGGTGTGGTTCTTGATCTCGCGCCCGCGCTCGCGCAGCGCCTCGAACTCCGGCAGCGCGGCGACGGCGGCGGCGCGCTTGGCCTGGAAGAACGGCTTCGCGCGCGCCAACGCCTTCTGCAGCCCCTGGTCGGCGAGCGCCTTGCCCGCCTCCTGCTTGAAGGACGGCGAACTGACCTGCATCAGCGTGGTTCCTCATTGGCGGCCCGGCCGATGGGCGGCACCTCGGCGGTCATGCCGGCCAGCACCTCGGCGACATGGCGCACCGCCACCGGCGAGCCCTCGCGCGCCAGGCGTCCGGCCATGTTGAGCAGGCAGCCGAGATCGCCCGCCAGCAGCAGCTCCGCCCCGGTCTCGCGGATCGCCTGCGCCTTGTCGGTGACCATGCGCGTGGAGATTTCCGGGTATTTGACGCAGAACGTGCCGCCGAAGCCGCAGCACACCTCGGCATCGGGCAGTTCCGTGAGGGTCAGCCCCTCGACCGCGCCGAGCAAGGCGCGCGGCTGCGCCTTTACCCCGAGCTCGCGCAGCCCGGCGCAGCTGTCGTGATAGGTGACACGGCCGGCATGGCGGCCGGGCACGTGCGCGAGCTTCATCACGTCGGCGAGAAAGCTCACCAGCTCGTAGGTGCGCCCGGCGAGGGCCTCGGCGCGGGCGCGCAGATTGGGGTCGTCGTCGAACAGGCCCGGCATGTGCGTGCGCAGCATGCCGCCGCACGAGCCGGAGGGGACGACGACATAGTCGTAGCCGCCGAAGGCATCGAGAATCCCCCGCGCCAGGTCCCGCGCCGTTGCCCGGTCGCCGCTGTTGTAGGCCGGCTGGCCGCAGCAGGTCTGCGCCCGCGGCACTTCCACCTGGCAGCCCGCCGCCTCCAGCAGGTGGATCGCGGCGAAGCCGACCGTCGGGCGGTAGAGATCCACCAGACAGGTGACGAAAAGGGCGACGCGGGGACGGGGCTCGGTCATGGGCGATACTTTACAAACTCGGGCGGGAAAGGCGAGGGCGGTGGGCGGGCGAGCGGCGCGGGATCAGTTGGTAGCGCGGGATCAGTTGATAGCGCGGGGCAGGAGCAGGAATTCGGTGCCGCGCTGGTTCATGCGCCCGGCCCGCGCCTCCGCCTCCGCGCCCCAGCCGAGGAAGATGTCGGCGCGCAGCGGCCCGGTGATCGCGGCGCCGCGATCCTGCGCCACCACCAGCCGCTGCCACGGCGCCCCGCCGAGCGGGTCGGTGGTGGCGATGAACAGCGGCGCGCCGAGCGGGATGAAGGCGCGATCCACCGCCGCCGAGCGGCCCGGGGTGAGCGGGGTGCCGAAGGCGCCCGGCGGGCCCTCGCTCTCGGGGATGCCGGTGACCTCGCGGAAGAACACGTAGGAGGGGTTGGTCTCCATCACCGCGCGGGCCTCGGACGGGTGGGCGGCGAGCCAGGCGCGGATCGACTGCATCGAGACCGCATCGGCGGCCAGCGCGCCGCGCTCCACCAGCACCTTGCCGATGGGCACGTAGGGCCGGCCATTCTGCGCGTCGTAGGCGACGCGGACGATCCGCCCGGTGGGCAGGCGGACGCGGCCGGCGCCCTGGACCTGAAGGAAGAAGGCATCGATCGGGCTTTCCAGCCAGACCAGCCCGAGGCGCTGGGAATCGAGCAGGCCGGCATCGATCTGGGCGCGGTCGTAATAGGGCACGAGGCGGCCGGCGGCGACGCGGCCGGCGATGTGGTGGCCCTTGAGGTCGTCGGCGAAGTCGCCGAGCTCCGCCGTCACCAGATCGTTCGGCCGGCGCAGGAGCGGCGTGCGGAAGGGCCCGGTGGGGGTGCGCGCGCCCGCCACCTCCGGCTCGTAATAGCCGGTATAGCGGCCCTCGACTGCCGCGCTCACGGCGTAGGGCTGGAGACCGGCCTCGAACACGCGCCGCGCCGCCACCGCGTCGCCGGGCGGCGTGGCGCGGGCCGCGGCGCAGACGGCGGACCATTGCCCGGCCTGGCCGCCGAGGCGGGCGATCTCGCCGCTGCCGCCGAGGCTCTGGTCCGGCGGCAGCATGGCGAGCCGGGCGCAGGAGCGGGCGAAGGCGGCCATCGCCGCCGCGTGGGCATCCGTCCCCCAGCCGGGCAGGGCGTCGAAGCCGACCGGGGTGAGGCGCACGGCCTCGCCGCCCGCCGGCGGCGGCACGGCGCAGGCGGCGAGAAGGAGCATCGCCGCGGCGAGCGCGGCCCCGGCACGGTCCAGACGCATGCGCTCAGCCGGCGCGGGCTTCGACGAGCCGCCAGGTCGGGTCGGCGGTCTGGGCGAGGTCGCGGCGGAAGGTCCAGAGATCGATGATCTCGGTGAGCGCGTCGGTGCCGGTCACGGCGTGGCCGTCCTTGTCCTCGGTCACGTTGATCTGGTCGGAGACGATGCGGAGCGTGATGCTGGCCTCGGTGCCGGCCAGCTCCGCCGCCTCGATGGCGACCTCACGCACGGACAGGATTTCGGTGCGCTGGCGGTGCTCGGCCTCGGTGCGGGCGGTGATGGCGGCATCGAAGGCGTGCCAGGTCGCCTCGCCGAGCAGCGGCCGCAGCGCCGCCCGGTCGCCGCGGGCGAAGGCGCTGACGATGATATGGAACGCCGCCTCGGCGCCGGCGAGAAACCGCGCCGGGTCGAAATCCGGCGCGATCCGGCGCATGCGCGCGAGCCCGAGCCCCGCGGGGCTCGACGCGTCGGGCAGGGGACGGGCGATCGGGGGCTGAGCGGCCGGGGAGAGGGCGTTCGGGGGGCGGGCGTTCGGGTCGCGCGCCAGGAAGGCGGGCGGCTGGGACGGTGTCGCACGGCCGTCGATGGTCGGCGCGCCGTTCGGGCGCGGCAGCTCCGCGGGCCGCGCCGGGGTCAGCTCCGCGCGCGCCTTCGGCACCCGCGTTTCGGGCGGGCGCTCGTAGCCGCTGCGCCGGCCGAGGATGCTGCGCAGCCGCAGCACCAGAAACGCCGCGATCATCCCGAAGAGGACCAGATCGATCGGAAAGCTGTTCGCGCCCATTGGGGTCTCCTGGACCGTCGACAGGACATAGGCGAGAGCCGGGCGGCGGGCAACCATCCGGGTCCGCCGGTGTCCCCTCCGGACCGGGCTCTGCGGCGGCGAGGGCCGAGCGCAGCGCCAGGGCGGCATAGGGAGCGGGATCCGGCGCCGAGGCCGGCAGCGCCGCATAGGCGTCCAGCATGCCGAGCAACATGCCGGTCAGCGTCGGCAGGTTCGCACCGGCGGGCGCCAGCGTCTCCAGCTCGGCCTCGAACAGCGCCGCCAGCCAGCGCTGGCGCGCCGCGACCGCCTCGCCGACGCTCGCCGGCACCAGCGCCAGGGCTTCGGCCAGCACCCGCGTCGCCTCGGCCGCGCGGCGCACCCGCGTCGCCTCGGCCGCGCGGCGGGCCAGATAGGCCGCCGCCATCGCCAGCAGCCGCGCCCGCGCCTCGGCGGCGGCGCGTTGTGGGACCGCCGCATCCGCGGTGTCTTGCGGTACCGCCGCGTCCGCGGCGTTGGCAACGGCCTCGATGCGGGCGTCGGCGGCGGCGATCAGCATGGCGGCGAGGAGGGTGTTCTTGTCCGGATAGCAACGGCGCAGGCCGCCGGCCGAGAGGCCGCTCTCCCAGGCCAGCCGGTCGAGCGAGGTGGCGGCGACGCCGCGGCGGGCGAACACGCCCCACGCCGTCTGCCGGACCTCGCCCTGCCGCTTCTCCCGCCGCTCCACGCGCAGCGCCTCGCGGAAGGCCTGCTCCCGCTGGCGCGCGATCTCGACCTCGATGCTGTAGCCGCCGCGAAAATCCGCCATGCCGCCCCCGCGAGACCGCGCCCGGCGGCGCGTGACCCTGTTTTGTTCTCAAGGGGGCGGAGAATGCGCAAGCCGCTGCCGGGGCACAAGGCAAATCGGGCCCAGGGCACATCCGGCAGGGGGGGGCGTCAGCGCAGCAGGGCGCTCGCCAGCCAGGCCGCGGCAATCCACAGCGTGATCGAGGCCAGGCCGATGATGGGAACGGCCTGGCGCCAGGGCAGGCGGTGCGTCGGGGCCGGGTGGTCCTGGGTCTGGTCGATGGCCGGATGCATGGACGAACGTCTCCTCTGCGTGGTCTGTGCCCGCCGCGCCGGCCATTTCCTCGCGGAATGCGACCGGACCCGGCGGGGTGGGGCCGAGCGTCGGCCAAAAAACTGGCCGACGCTCACCATCAGAGACGTGCTCAAATGAACAGGGCGTTAAATCGTTCGGATCGAAACCTCGTTGGTCTGGTTCGAAAGGGGCGGCGTCGTAAGGCGTGTCGTCAGGCTCAAATCGACCCGGCGCCGAGGGAGAGTTCCGCACCAGAAACCCCCCGGGATGGCGCCGGCCGAGCTGCGATCGCCGATACACGCTCCATCATATGGCGCGACCTTCGGTCGTAGGCGCTGCTCGACTGCAACTATAGATTGCCGTCCAGGGCAGATCAAGAAAATTAACGGGCGCGCGCCACGGCGCCGCCCCGCTCAGGCGCCAGGGCTGGCGAAGCGGGCGAAATCCCGCGCCAGAACGGCGTAGATCGACCGTTTGAAGGGCACCGCCAGCTCCGGCAGGGTGGCGAGGGAGGTCCAGCGCCAGGCATCGAATTCGGGGTGCGGATGGGCGTCGAGGCGGATCTCGGCGTCGGTGCCGGTGAAGCGCAGCGCGAACCAGCGCTGGCGCTGGCCGCGGTAGCGCCCGCCAAGCGCGCGCCCGACCAGGTGCGGCGGCAGGTCGTAGGTGAACCATTCCGGGTGTTCGGCGAGGATCTCGGCGCGCGCGGTGCCGATCTCCTCGGCCAGTTCGCGCAGCACCGCCTCGGCGGGCGTCTCGCCCTCGTCGATCCCGCCCTGCGGCAGCTGCCAGAGATGCCCGCCCAGGGTCGCGGCCTCCCCTTGCGGCAGATTGCAGCGCCTGGCGACGAAAATCCGACCCTGCCGGTCGAACAGCGCGGCGCCGACATTGGGCCGGTAGGGCAGGGCTTCGGGCGCCGGCACTAATTCCGCTCCGCCGGCGCGGCGGTGACGAGCGCGCTCACCGGCACCAGCGCGAAACCGCGCCCGGCGAGCGTCGCCGCCCAGGCGGCCAGGCGCTCGATCGTCACCGGGCGGGGCAGGCCGGCCAGGCCGAGGGCGCTGCCACGGTCGTGCGCGAGCCGTTCGAGCGCGGCGAGCTTGGCCTCGATCTCGGGGCGCACGCCCGGCTCGTCGATGACGATATCGGCGCCACGGCCGGCGACGCGGCGCGGTGTCCGGCCGGCCCGCGGGTCGATGTAGAACAGGCCGCGCCGGGCGAGCACGTCCTCCACCTGGCCGAGCATGGCGTGGGAGGCGGAGAAGCGCTCTCCGCGCATGCCATCGAGCGCGCCGGTGGCCCCGGCATAGCCGGCGATGCGCGACAGCGTCCATTCCAGCCGGCGCATGTTCAGCGCCGGGGGCGCGCTGGTGAGCAGTGCTTCCGGACCCTCATCGTTCAGCGGGTAGCCCTGCGGCTCCATCGGGATGGAGATCAGGAACTCGTGGCCGCGGGCGCGGGCGGCGGCGAGCAGCGGCTCGGCGTGGCTGGCATAGGGCGAGACGGCGAGGCTCACGGCGGCGGGCAGATGCTCGATCGCGTCCGCGCTGTCGGTTTCCGACAGGCCGATGCCGGCGAGCAGGATGGCGATTCGCGGCGCGCCCGCGGGGGCGGCGACGTGCGCGGCATAGGCGCGCATCGGCAGCCGCCCGTTGGGCCCGATTCGCGGCAGCAGCGCGCTGGCGGCGAAATCGGCCGGCTCCAGCAGGGCCGGGTCCGGCGCCGCGATCGGCGTCACGGCGGCCTCGTCCGCGGCCGCCGGCGCGCCCACCCCGCCTTCGGCTCTGGCCGTTTCCGGCCGCGCGAGCGCGGCCTCGGCGGCTCTGGCCGTTTCCGGCCGCGCGGGCGCGGCCTCGGCCGGCTGGGATTTGCCCGCTTCGGATGCGGGCGTCTCCGCCCGGGCCGGCGGGGCTTTGGCGGTTTCGGGCGGCGTGGCCGGTGAAGCTGCCCCAGTGGGAGCTGCCCCAGTGGCG
>JAJZFF010000630.1 GCA_021805485.1 Pseudomonadota bacterium | reverse complement strand
AGCGTGCCGGAATAGGTCCCGGCCTGCGCCATGGTCGGCGGCGCCTGACGCGGCATCGCCGGCCGCACCCGCGCACTCAGCGCCCGCGTGCGCTCGTTGAGGTCCCAGTAGAAGCTCGATGTCAGGTTGAGCCCCTGCGCGACCTCGAGACCGACCGCGTCGATATCGCTGATGAAGCCCGACAGCGCCGCTAGGCGCACGCGCCGCGACAGGCCGAATTCGTGTGCCTGCTTGAGGCCGTTGACGAGATCCGCTCCGGCATTGGCGAAGCCGATCACATCCGCGCCGGAGCTCTGCCCGGCCAGCAGGAAGGAGGAAAAATCGCTCGTCCCCGGAAACGGATAGAAGGACGTGCCCAGCACGGTGCCGCCGCTCGCGGCGACCGTCGCCGCCGCCTCGCCCTGCAACTGCCGGCCGAAGACGTAGTCGGCGGCGACGAAATACCAGCTCCGGCCGCCGGACTTCACCACCTGCAGCGCGGTGGAGCGGGCCAGCATGTAGACGTCGTAGCTCCAGTGCAGGGAGTTGGCCGAGCATTGCCGTCCGGTCAGTTCCGTCGTGCCGGTGGCCGTGGCCAGCGCCACCTTGTTCTTGGCCCGCGCGACCTGCGCCACCGCCAGCGCCACCGCCGAGTTGGTGAGATCCGTCACCATGTCCACGCCATCGCGGTCGAACCATTGCCGCGCGATGGCGGCGCCGACATCGGGCTTGTTCTGATGATCGGCGGTGACGATCTCGACATCGAAGCTGCCGGCGCCAAATTCCGCCACCGCCTGGCGCGCGCAGGCGAGCGCGCCGAGGCCGGCGAGATCCCGATACGGGCCGGACTGGTCGCCGAGCACACCGATCCGCACCACCGGCCGCGCGGCGCGCGCCGCGCTACCCGCCAGGCCGGCGGCGGCGAGCGCGCCACCGAGGATCTGCCGTCGCGATGGCTGAATGTCTCTCATCACACACCCAGATATTCGTGCAGCTTGCCCATGTTCGAGGACAGCGCGGCGTTCGGGATCATGTCGACGATCTTGCCGTGCTCCATTACGTAGTGCCGGTCTGCCACCGTCGCGGCGAAGCGGAAATTCTGCTCGACCAGCAGCACGGTGAAGCCGCGCGCCTTGATCTCGCGAATGGTGCGCCCGATCTGCTGCACGATCACCGGCGCGAGCCCCTCGGTGGGCTCGTCGAGCAACAGCAGCCGCGCTCCGGTGCGCAGAATGCGCGCGATCGCCAGCATCTGCTGCTCGCCCCCGGAAAGCTTCGTGCCCTGGCTGGCGGACCGCTCCTTGAGGTTCGGAAACAGCGTGTAGATCGTCGGCAGATCCAGCCCGCCGCTCGCCACCACCGGGGGCAGCAGCAGATTTTCGGTGACATTGAGCGAGGCGAAGATGCCACGTTCCTCGGGGCACAGCGCGATCCCGGCGCGCGCGATCAGATCCGGACGCAGCGCGATCGTCTCGGTCTCGCGATAGCGGATGCTGCCCTCGCGCCGTCCGACCAGGCCCATGATCGCCTTCATGGTGGTGGTCTTGCCGGCGCCGTTGCGCCCGAGCAGGGTCACAACCTCACCCTCATGCACGCCGAAACCGACGCCGTGCAGGATGTGGCTTTCACCATACCAGGCGTGGAGTGCATCGACCGCGAGCATCGGCTTGTCAGCCATCGACGTCTCCGAGATAGGCCGTCATGACTTCGGGATTGCGCGAGACGCTGGCGTAGTCGCCTTCCGCCAGCACGCGCCCGCGTGTGAGGACCGTTATCGTGTCGCACAGACCTTCGACGACGGAGAGATTGTGCTCCACCATCAGGATCGTGCGCCCGCCGCGAATGCGGCGGATGAGGGCGACGACGCGATCGACATCCTCGTGCGTCATGCCCGCGGTCGGCTCGTCGAGCAGCATCATCGGCGGATCGAGCGCCAGCGTGGTCGCGATCTCGAGCGCGCGCTTGCGGCCATAGGGCAGTTCGACCGCGGTATGATTGACGTAATCGGACAGGCCGACATCGGCGAGAAGCTCGCGCGCGCGGGCATCGAACCGGTGCAGCACCCGCTCCGAACGCCAGAAATCGAAGGAGTTGCCACGGCTGCGCTGCAGCGCCAGACGGACATTCTCGAGCACGGAGAGATGCGGGAATACGGCCGAGATCTGGAAGCTGCGCACCAGGCCGAGCCGCGCCACCGCGGCCGGCGACAGGCCGGTGATGTCGCGGCCGGAAAAGCGGATCGTGCCGCGTGTCGGCTGGAGGAACTTTGTCAGAAGATTGAAGCAGGTGGTCTTGCCGGCGCCATTGGGCCCGATCAGCGCGTGGATTGTCCCCGCCCGCACCGACAACTTCACCCCGTCGACCGCCACGAAGCCGCGGAATTCCTTCGTCAGCCCCTCGGTCTCCAGGATGTATTCCGCCACTCGGCTCCCCCGCACGACTTGGTCTTGGACGTCGGCGGTGATTGGCATATCGCCGCCCGCCGCGCAAGGCTATGTTGTGATGCTGTCGGAAACTCCATCGACAGCCAGCGCCGCGCGAACCAAGGCCAGGTGGGAAAACCCCTGCGGGAAATTGCCGAGATGTCGTCGCGTTTTTGGATCGTATTCTTCCGCGAGCAGACCGACATCGTTGCGAAGTGATAACAAATGCGCAAGGGCCGCGGCAGCCTCATCGCGCCGCCCGTCGAGCACCAGCGCCTCCACGCGCCAGAAGCTGCAGGCGAGGAATGCGCCTTCCTCGCCGTCGAGCCCGTCGGCGCGGGCCTCGGTGCGATAGCGGCGCACCAGCCCGTCCACCATCAGCTCGCGCTCGATCGCCGCCAGCGTGCCGCGCACGCGCGGATCCTCAGCCGGCAGGAAGCCGGTGAGCGGGATGCGCAGCAGGCTGGCGTCGAGCTCGCTCGAACCGAAGCTCTGCACGAAGCTGCCGCGCGCGGTATCGAAGCCCTGGGCGCAGACAGTGGCGTGGATCTGCCGCGCCAGCGCGCGCCAGCGATCGAGCGGCGCCTCCAGCCCGTCGCGCTCCGCGCTCCGGATCGCGCGATCGAGCGCGACCCAGGCCATCACCTTGGAAAAAGTGAAATGCCGCCGCCCGCCGCGCATCTCCCACAGGCCCTCGTCGGGCTGGTCCCAGATGCGCTCGAGCTGTCCGATCAGCGCCAACTCCAGCGACCAGGCCGAGCGCGGCGCCGCCAGCCCGCCGGAGCGGGCGTGCTGGAGCGCGCTGATCACTTCGCCGAAAATATCGAGCTGCACCTGTTCGGCGGCGGCGTTGCCGATGCGCACCGGCCGCGCGCCCTGGTAGCCGGGCAGCCAGGACGCCTCCCACTCGTCGAGGCGGCGTTCGCCGGCCAGGCCGTACATGATCTGCACCTGCTCGGGGCTGCCGGCGACGCTGCGCTGCAGCCAGTCCCGCCAGGCCTGGGCCTCGGCGAAATAGCCGGCGTCCATCAGCGCCTGTAGCGTCAGGGTCGCGTCGCGCAGCCAGCAATAGCGGTAGTCCCAGTTCCGCCGTCCGCCGAACTGCTCCGGCAGCGAGGTCGTCGGCGCGGCGACGATGCCACCGGTCGGCGCGTAGGTCAGCGCCTTCAGCGTGATCAGGGAGCGCAGCACCGGCTCGGCGAAGGCGCCGCGATAGGTGCAGCGAGCGCTCCAGTCCTGCCAGAAGCGCTCGGTGGCGGCACGTTCGGCGGCGGCGTCCAGCGGCGGCGGCGCCGGCGCGTGGGAGGCGGCGTGGGCGAGGACGAAGGTCACCGTCTCGCCGGCTTCGATCTCGATCGCCTGGCACAGCTCCGGCCCGCCCGGCGGCGGCGGAGCCTCCGGCAGGCGGGCGAGCCGCGGCGTGTCGGAGCAGGCGCGCAGGACCACCTGATCGGGCCCGGCGATGGCGCTGAGCGCCGCCGGCCCGAGCGCGTTGATCCAGGGCACCGTGCGGCCGTAATCGAAGCGCAGCGCCAGTTCGAAGCGCAGCGCCACGCGGCCGGACCGGCCCTCGACGCGGCGGATCAGGGCCGGACGCGGGCTGCCGGGCGGGTCGGAGACCGGCATGAAGTCGATCACCGCGACGCTGCCCTCCGCGGTGTGGAACACCGTCTCCAGCACCAGGGTGCCGGGGTGGTAGAAGCGCTGCACCCGTCCCGCCGCGCTCTGCGGGCGGATCAGCCACCGCCCGTGCGCCGGCGTGCCGAGCAGGGCGGCGAAGCAGGCCGGGCTGTCGAAGCGCGGCCAGCACAGCCAGTCGATCGAGCCGGCCCGGCTCACCAGTGCGGCACTGACGCAATCGCCGATCAGGGCGTAGTCCTCGATGGCGGCGGGCGCGCCGGCCGGGTCCATCATCAGTGCTCAGCCGACATGGCCGAAGACCCGGCTGCCATTGGCCGGGCAGGAGCAGCGCTGGCCGGGCGTGCCGGGTGGATCCAGCGGGCAGATACGGGTGTTGGCGAAGCAGGTCCGGCCCGGCGCGGCGCCGCCGGGCGGGCGTGCCGGGGGAGCGGCGGTCTCCGGCTCGAAGGGTTCGTCGGGTGATCCGTACGGCCCCGGGGCGTCGGTCGGAGGGACATCATATCGGGGAGCATAGGCCGGCGGGGCGTCATATTGCGGGGCATAATAATAAGGCGGCGGCACCACGACCGGCGGGGCGAGCATGGGCGCGCCATAGTAGGGCATCACGGCCGGTCCGCCGAGGAACACGCCCCCGGACCACCACGCCCGCGCAGGCACCGGCCATCCGGCGCTGACCATCGTCAGCAGCGCCAGGGCGCCGCCCAGTGTCCGGTGGCTCGCATGGCGCGCAGCCTTTGGGCGATGCATGGCGAATCCCCGCGGTCTCCTGTTCCATCGCATTCTGCCTCGGCCGGGCGCGCGTATGGCGGCAGCGAGTGTGGTCGCGCAGGGCTGGAACGCAAGTCCCCGACCGCCGCGCTGCTTGACTTTCCGGCGCGTATTCAAGATACCGCACAGCATACGCGACTAGCATCGCGCCCGCCGCGTGCCGCCCTGGCCGCCGCGCCACTGAAAGCATCCTGTGTCCGAGACCGCCACGCCCTCCGAGATGATTGCCCTCGCGGCAGACCCGTCCGCTGCCGCACTCGAGCCTGCCGCCGCGCCCGTCACGTTCGCCGACCTCGGCCTGTCGGAGCCGATCCTGCGGGCGGTGACCGAGAAAGGCTACACCACGCCGACGCCGATCCAGGCGCAGGCGATCCCGGTCGTGCTGATGGGCCGCGACGTGCTCGGCAGCGCGCAGACCGGCACCGGCAAGACCGCCGGCTTCACCCTGCCTCTGATCGATATTCTCGCCGGCTCGCGCGGACGGGCGCGCATGCCGCGGGCGCTGATCCTCGAGCCGACGCGCGAACTGGCGCTGCAGGTGGCGGAGAATTTCGTCGCCTACGGCAAATACACGCGCCTGACGCATGCGCTGGTCATCGGCGGTGAGAGCATGACCGACCAGCGTGATGTGCTGACCCGCGGCGTCGATGTCGTCATCGCCACGCCGGGACGGCTGATCGACATGTTCGAGCGCGGCACCCTGCTGCTGACGGATGTGAAAGTGCTCGTCATCGACGAGGCCGACCGCATGCTCGACATGGGTTTCATCCCCGATGTCGAGCGCATCGTCGCCATGCTGCCGCGGACGCGCCAGACGCTGTTCTTCAGCGCCACCATGGCGCCCGAGATCCGCCGCCTCGCCGATGCCTTCCTGCAGAACCCGAAGCAGATCAGCGTTTCCCCGCCGGCCTCGGTGGCCAGCACCATCACCAGCCGCTACACGCTCGTCGCCGAACACGACAAGCGCGAGGCGCTGCGCCGGCTGATCCGCTCCGAGGACGTGCAGAACGCGCTGATCTTCTGCAACCGCAAGCGCGACGTGGACATCCTCTTCCGCTCCCTGACCCGGCACAATTTCAAGGCCGGCGCGCTGCACGGGGACATGACCCAGCCGATGCGCTTCGCCACGCTGGAAAAGTTCAAGGCCGGCGAGATCAGGCTGCTGGTGTGCAGCGACGTCGCCGCCCGCGGACTCGACATCGGCGGCCTGTCCCACGTGTTCAATTTCGATGTCCCCCACCACGCCGAGGACTATGTCCACCGCATCGGCCGCACCGGCCGTGCCGGGCGCGAGGGCCGCGCCTTCACCCTGGCCACGCCGGAGGACCGCCTCGCCATGGCGGCGATCGAGACGCTGACCGCGGGCGCGATCCAGCGCATGCAGATCGAGGGGCTCGACCCGGTGGAGTGGAGCGAGGCCGCCTCCGGCCGTCGCGGCCGCCGCGGCAGCCCGGCGCGCGGCACCTCGGCGCGCGGCAGCTCGGCGCGTGGCAGCCGGGCCAGTGGTGACGCCGGTGGTGACGCCAGTGGTGACGTAAGCCGTGGGGCCCGCGCCGCGGGCGAGAAGCCGCCTGCCGCCCGCCGCGGCCGCAAGGGCAGTGGCGAGGCGGCGCAAGCCGCCGCTGCGCCACACGCGCCTTCCGCCGAGCCCTCGCGCGAGCCAGCGCCTGCGCCTGCGCGCGAGCGTTCTTCCGCCCCCCCGCGCGATCGCTCCCCCGCGCCCCCGCGCGATCGTTCTTCCGCCCCCCCGCGCGACCGCGCCCCCGCGCCCGCGCGCGATCGCTCCCCCGCGCTCGGGCGCGAGGAGCGCTCCGGAGGCAACGACCGGCAGACGGTGGTTGGCTTCGGCGTCGATGTTCCCGCCTTCATGCTGGTCGCCGCTCGCCCCCACCGCGGCACCGCTGCCGCGCCATCCACGGCCGAAGGGTCCTACGGCGAAGGGGGACCGTCGCCGGCATCGGAGATCGCATCATGAACGCTCCCGCGCACACCGCCGCCAGCCCGCTCTTCACGTGGGAAGACGCGCTGCTGCTCGAAGCCCAGATCGGCGAGGAGGATCGCGCCATCCGCGACGCCGCCCGCGCCTATTGCCAGGAGCAGTTGTTTCCGCGCGTGCTCGAGGCCAACCGCCATGAGCGCTTCGACCGCACCATCATGACCGAGATGGGCGCGCTCGGCCTGCTCGGCGCCACCATCGAGGGCTATGGCTGCGCCGGCGCCTCCTACACCGCCTACGGGCTGATCGCGCGCGAGGTCGAGCGGGTGGATTCCGGCTATCGCAGCGCGCTTTCCGTGCAGTCCTCGCTGGTGATGTTCCCGATCCACGAATTCGGGTCCGAGGCGCAGCGGGAGAAATTTCTGCCCCGCCTGGCCAGCGGCGAATTCGTCGGCTGCTTCGGCCTCACCGAGCCCGATGCCGGCTCCGATCCCGGCTCGATGCGCACCCGTGCCCGCCGCGTCGACGGCGGCTACGTCCTCAACGGCACCAAGACCTGGATCACCAATTCGCCGATCGCCGATGTCTGCGTCGTCTGGGCCAAGGATGAGCAGGATGTCATCCGCGGCTTTCTGCTCGAGCGTGGCATGGAGGGGCTGACGACGCCGAAGATCGAGGGCAAGTTCAGCCTGCGCGCCAGCATCACCGGCATGATCATGATGAGCGACGTGTTCGTGCCCGCGGCCAATGTGCTGCCGGGCGTGAAGGGGCTGCGCGGCCCGTTCTCCTGCCTCAACAAGGCGCGCTACGGCATCGCCTGGGGCGCGCTCGGGGCGGCGGAGTTCTGCTGGCACGCGGCGCGCGACTACACGATGCAGCGGCTGATGTTCGGCCGTCCGCTCGCCGCCACGCAGCTGATCCAGAAGAAGCTCGCCGATATGCAGACCGAGATCACGCTCGGCCTGCAGAGCGTCTTTCGTCTTGGAGAGCTGATGGATGCCGGCCAGGCGGCGCCGGAGATGATCTCCATGCTGAAGCGCAATTCCTGCGGCAAGGCGCTGGAAATCGCCCGCACCGCGCGGGACATGCATGGCGGCAACGGCATCGCCGACGAGTACCACGTCATCCGCCACGTCATGAATCTCGAGGCGGTGAATACCTACGAGGGCACCCACGACGTTCACGCGCTGATCCTTGGCCGTGCCCAGACCGGACTCTCCGCCTTCGGCAACTGAGTCCGTCGCCGTCCGCGTCGCGCGCGTCGGCGCCGATGGCGACGGCATCGCCGCGCTCGCGGACGGCACGCCGCTCTACATTCCCTTCGCGCTGCCTGGCGAAACGCTGAGCCTGCGCCTCGGCGCGCGGCGTGGCGAAGGGCGTGTGGCGACGATC
>JAJZFF010000305.1 GCA_021805485.1 Pseudomonadota bacterium | reverse complement strand
AAGGGCGTGTCGGCATCGACCCGAGTGAGAATCAGACCGGAGAGAATGAAAAAGCCGTCGACGCCGAGATAACCGTGTTCCACGACCGGCGCGAACGGGCCGAGCCAGTGCGCGTACTCCACCTGCAGATTGACGTGATAGGCAAAGACCCAGAGCGCGAAGAGCGCGCGGCACGAGGTCAGATCGGTCAGTTCGCGGCGTCCCATCATCGGCGGCCGATCATGGACGGAAAAAAACCCGCCGGCCACAGGGCCAGCGGGCCAAGTTCAGGGAGGAAACGCCAGTCACACGGCAGAGCGAAGAACCAATCTCCGCTCTGCACACGATACTGCATTGCGGCATGCCGGGCGTAAAGCGAATTCACGCGCCTATGCACAAGAAAATGACGGATTTGGACATATATTGCTAAAATTTTCATCTGTATCGAAATGAAAAAGAACATTTGACTATAAAATAATCATCATATGTGCAGGACATGCACCTCGACCATCGGCCGTTTGCCGAAACGCCGCCCGAGCGCGCGGCGCAGGGCCGTTTGCGCTGCCTCCTTCACCGCATTCCGGTCGGTCCGCAGGTTGGCCGGCAGGTCCTCGAAGGTTGCGACAAAGTCTTCGGCCAGCGCGCCGAGCGCATGATCATCGGCTTCGAACAGGCCTGGCGCGGCGATCTGCGCCCCGCCCTTCACCTTGCCGGCGCGGTCGACCGCGATGCTGGCGACCACGACGCCGTTGAGCATCATCCGCCGTCGCGCGGCCATTACGCCGCCCTGCATCGGAACCAGCCGGTCTCCGTCCACCGCGAGCCGGCCGACCGGAACGCTGTCGACCACCTGCGGCGGTTCGGGCGCGAGGCGCAGCACATCGCCATCCTCCAGAAGGAGCGTGCTGATGCCGGCCGCCTCGGCCAGATCGGCCTGCGCCGCCATGTGGCGCCATTCGCCATGGGTCGGCACCAGATATTTCGGACGGACCAGACGGTAGAGCCGGCGCAGTTCGTCGCGGGCCGGATGGCCGGAGACATGCACCATGTGATCGTCGTCGGTCATCACGTTCACGCCGGCGCGGACCAACTCGTCCTGCACCGCGCCGATCGCCCGTTCGTTGCCGGGGATCACGCGGGCGGAGAAGATCACGGTATCGCCCTCGCCCAGCGCGACGTTGCGATGCGTATCGGCGGCGATCCGCGCCAGCGCCGAGCGCTTCTCGCCCTGGCTGCCGGTGGCGAGGATCAGCAGGCTGTCATCCGGAATGGCGCCGACCTCGTCCTCGGGAACGAAATCCGGCAGGTCGGCGAGATAGCCCGCTTCCTGCGCCGCCTCGACATATTTGCCGAGGCTGCGTCCCACCAGCGCGACATGCCGGCCGGCGGCGGCGGCGGCCTTCACCACCGTATCGATCCGGGCGATGTTGCTCGCGAAACAGGTGACGACGATGCGACCGCGCAGCCCCGCGATCAGGCTCGTCAGGCTGCGTCGCACGGTCGCTTCCGAGCCGGAATGCCCCTCGACCAGCGCATTGGTCGAATCGCAGATCATCGCCAGCACGCCCGCATCGCCCAGCGCCTCGAGCGCCGCCTCGTCGGTCGGCGGGCCGATCAGCGGCTCCGGATCGAGTTTCCAGTCACCCGTATGCAGCACGGTGCCGTATTTCGTGGTGAGGACGAGTGCCTGCGACTCCGGCGTTGAGTGCGACATGCGGATATAGCGCAGCGCAAAGGGGCCAACCTCGAAGGCCGCGCCAGGCTGGATTTCGGTGATGCGCACGCTGCGCAGCAGCCCGGCCTCGCCGAGCCGGTAGCGGATCAGCGCCGCGGCGAAGGGCGTTGCGTAGACCGGGCAGCGCAGCGCGTCCCAGATCCGCGCGATGCCGCCGATATGGTCCTCGTGCGCATGGGTGATAACCAGGCCGGCGATGCGGTCCCGGTTGGCAGCCAGAAACGCCGGGTCGGGCACCAGCAACTCCGCTTCGGGCGCCTCTGGTCCGGCGAAGCCCATGCCGCAATCGACCACCAGCAGATCACCATCCAGCCCGTAGACGTTCAGGTTCATGCCGATCTCGCCGGTGCCGCCGAGCGGGGTGAAACTCAGCCCCTTGCTGATCTCGTTCATGAAGTCACCTTGTTTTCAGTCGCTTCGTTCTCGTTCATTCGTGTTCGGCCTCGCGCGGGCGCAGCACGGGGGCCGGGTTGCGCAGGGCCAGCAGGCGCAGCCCCTCGAGCGTGAGGTCGGGGTCGGTGTGTTCGATCCGGGACGTGCCCTCGGCGATCAGCGGCGCAAGCCCCCCGGTCGCGATCGTTTTCATCGGCGCCCCGAAATCCGCCTCGATCCGCGCGATGAGTCCCTCGACCAGCCCCACATATCCCCAATAGATGCCCGAGCGCATGGCGGGAATGGTCGACTTGCCGATCACAAGCTGCGGCCGGCCGATGCCGATTCGCGGCAGGCGAGCCGCGGCCTGGTGCAGCGCCTCGACCGAGAGATTGATCCCCGGCGCGATCACGCCGCCGACATAGGCGCCGTTGCCGTTCACCACGTCGAACGTCGTCGCGGTGCCGAAATCGATCACGATGAGCGGGCCACCGTAGCCATGATGGGCAGCCAACGCGTTGAGAAGGCGATCCGCACCGATTTCGGCCGGATTGTCCATCTCGATCGCAAAGCCCCAGTCGAGTTCGGCACGCGCGATCAGCGGCTCCAGGCTGAACCAGTCGCGGCAGAGCCGGCGCAGATGGTAGAGCGCGGCCGGCACCACGGTGCCGATCACCGCGCCATCGATCCCCCCGGCGGCAATTCCGGCCCGGTCAAGCAGGACGGTGAGCCAGACGCCATATTCGTCGGACGTGCGCTGCGCGTCGGTCGCGATGCGCCAGGTGCCGCGCCAGCGCGCCCCGTCATGCACCGCGAAGACGATGTTGGTGTTGCCCGCGTCGATGACCAGTTTCATGCCCAAGGCCCTGCTGCGCGATCAGATCAGGGCGACGTCACCGCCGCGCAATGCGGTGACCCGGTCGCCTTCACGGAGGAGCAGCGCGCCGTCATCGTCGAGCCCGGCATAGATGCCCGAACGCCGCCCGCCATCGACGGTGATCGCCGTGCCTTCGGGGTGCGCCCGACACATCCAGGCGGCGCGCAGCGGCGCGGCGCCCGACGCCAGAACGTCGAGCCAGTGGTCGAGCCGCGCGCAGAATGCCGGCGCCAGCGCCTCCGGCGTCATCGCGCCACCCAGCGCGGCAAGGCTCGTCGTTACCCGACCCTGCACCGGCGGCGCCTCGGCCAGATTGACGCCGACGCCGACGATCATCGCGGTAATCATCCCGTTTTCGATTGTCGCATCCAGCAGGATGCCGGCGAGCTTGGCGGCGCCCGCCATCAGGTCGTTCGGCCATTTGAGCATGACTGCGCCGGGTGCCGGCAGCGCGGGATCGAGCACCTCGATCAGCGCGAGGCCGGCGAGCAGCGCGAACCATCCTCCCTGCCCCGCCGGAACGCGCGGGCGCAGCAGGGCGGAGCCGCAGAAATTGCCTGCCGGCGACTCCCAGGCGCGTCCCGCCCGCCCACGCCCCGCGGTCTGGCGCGCCGCGACGACCATCAGCCGCTCGGGCTCTCCCTCAGCCGCGCGTCTTGCGCAGAAATCCGAGGTCGAGCCCAGCGTGTCGTAGTGTTCGATCCGCCAGGGCGCGCGGTCGGCTGTCAAAATCCCTGGCTCGTCATCAGCGCGTGGGCCGCCATGGTCGACAGGGTCGTCAGCGTCGACGGATGGAAGACGAACAGCACCGTGAACGCTGCGGCCGCCCCCATCACCAGGCTGACGCCGGCGCTGCGCCGGTCGAGCCCCGGTTCGCCGGCGTCGAAATACATCACCTTGATGACGCGCAGATAATAGAAGGCCGCGATCACGCTGGTGATGATGCCGAGCACGGCGAGCGGGCCGAGCCCCGCATTGATCGCGGCGGCAAAGACATAGAATTTGCCGAAAAAGCCCGCGAGCGGCGGAATGCCGGCCATCGACCACATCATGACCGCGAGCACGAAGGCAAAACGCGGATCGTCCGAGGCCATGCCGGCGAGATCGGCGATGCGCTCGACCGGCTGGCGGCCACGGCTCATCGCGATGATGCACCCGAAGGTGCCGAGCGACATCACGAGATAGATGGCGAGATAGATCAACGCGCCGCTGACCCCGGCGGCGGTGCCGGCGGCAAGGCCCATCAGCGCGTAACCCATGTGGCCGATCGAGGAATAGCCCATCAGGCGCTTGATGCTGGTCTGCCGGATCGCGCCGATGGCGCCGATCACCATCGAAGCCGCGGCGATGATCTGCACGAGGTCGCGCCACTGCCCGAGCACGGGCCCGAACGGCCCCAGCATCACCCGCAGCAGCAGCGCAAAGACGGCAATTTTCGGCGCGGTGGCGAAGAAGGCCGTCACCGAGGTCGGCGCACCCTCATAGACGTCGGGCGTCCACATATGGAACGGTGCAGCGGAAATCTTGAAGGCGAGGCCGACGAGAACGAAGACGAGGCCGATCGTCGAGCCCACCGCCGCAGTCGGATGGCCGGCGAGCGCGTGGGCGATCCCGGCGAAATTCGTGGTTCCGGCGAAGCCGTAGACCAGCGAGATTCCGTAGAGCAGCAGCCCAGACGACAGCGCGCCCAGCACGAAATATTTCAGCCCCGCTTCCGAGGAGCGCAGATTGTGCCGCGCGAAGGCCGCCAGCACGTAGAGCGCAAGCGACTGGATCTCGAAGCCGATGTAAAGCGTGATCAGGTCGCTCGCCGAGACCAGAACCACCATGCCCGTCACCGCGAAGAGGACGAGCACCGGAAACTCGAAGCGGGTGATGCCGATATTGCGGTTGAACGTGACCGAGAGCGCGAGTGCGCCGATCGCCCCCAGCGCCACCAGCACGTCGGCGAAGCGGGTGAAATCATTGGTCTGGTAGAGACCGTGAAAGATCGTCCCGCCAGGCGCCGCGACCAGCAGCCGGGCGGCAATCGCGAGCACCACGATCGATGCTGCGGTGATCGCGAAACTGTGGTCGCGGTCGGTGAAGACGCCGGACATCAGCATGATCATCCCCGCGATGGCGAGGAACAGGATGGGCAGCACGGTATAGAACGTCGACATTGCCTCGCTCACTGCTTGATCATGGCCAGCCGGGCATGCGCGCCGGACGACAGGGCGGCGACATGCGCATGGACAAGGTCCTGCACCGCGCCGTCAAAGATATGGGTCAGGCCGCCAGGCACGAAGCCGAGCACGATGACCAGCACCGCCAGCGGCGCCAACATGAGCCATTCGCGCGGCCCGATATCGGCCATCACCGCGTTGGCGACGCTGCGCGCCTTGTCGAACAGCACGCGGCGGATCATCACCAGCATGTACATAACGCTCAGGATCATGCCGGAGCCGACAAGCAGGGCGACCCAGAAATTCGCCTGGATCGCGCCGATCATGACCAGGATCTCGCCGACGAAGCCGGATGTGCCGGGCAGGCCGACATTCGCCATCACGAACAGCATCAGGAAGGTGGCGTAGACCGGCATGCGCGAGGCCAGACCGCCAAGCTGGTCGAGCCGCAGCGAATGGCCGCGCGCCAGCAGGATGCCGACACAGAGGAACAATGCGGCAATGACGAGCCCGTGCGACACCATCTGGAACAGCGCGCCCTCGATTCCGGCGACGGTGACGGTGAAGATGCCGACCACGATCAGCCCCATATGCGCGACCGACGAATAGGCGATCATGCGCTTGATGTCGGTCTGCGCCAAGGCGGCGAAGGAAATGTAGACGATGCCGATGATACCGAGCGCGAACATGAACGGCTCGAAATAGGCCGTTGCCTGCGGCAGCATCGGCAGCGAGAAGCGCAGGAAACCGTAGGCCCCCATTTTCGAGAGCACCGCGGCCAGCATGATCGTGCCGGGCAGCGGCGCCTCGCCATAGGCGTCGGGCAGCCACGTATGCATCGGCCAGACCGCCGCCTTCACGCCGAAGGAGAGCAGGAAGGCGACGAACAGCCAGTCCTGCGTGGTCGGGGCGATCGCGGTGTGCATGAGCTGCACCATGTCGGTCGTGCCGGCGTGGTGCCACATCCAGACCAGGGCGAGCAGCATCGGCAGCGAGCCCGCGAGGGTGAAGAGGAAGAACTTCACCGCGGCATGAATCCGCCGCTCCCCGCCCCAGACGCCGATGATGAGATACATCGGGATCAGCACGCCCTCGAAGAAGATGTAGAACAGCAGGAAATCGAGGGCCGAGAACATGCCGATCGTCATGGTCTCGAGCAGCAGGAAGGCGGCCATGTAGTCGCGCACGCGCCGGCTCTCGCGCCAACTCGCCAATACAGCGACCGGCGTCAGCAGCGCGCTGAGTGCGACGAAGAACAGGCTGATGCCGTCAACGCCCATCCGGTAGCCGATGCCGTAGGCCGGGATCCATTCGGCAGAGTCGACGAACTGGAACCCATGCACTGACGGATTGAAGCCGACGACCATCACCACCGCGAGCACGAGCACGAGCAGGCTGGTCCACAGCGCGATCCAGCGCGCATTGCGGGCGGTGGCCGGGTTGGCCGAGTCGCCGGTGAAATACATCAGCACGGCGCCGGCGAGCGGCAGCCAGGTCATCAGCGAGAGAAGATGGAAATTCATGTGCCGCTCCCCCTCACCGCGCGACCAAGAAAACGGTCACCAGCACCATCAACCCGACCAGCATGACGAACCCGTAAACCGCGATCGATCCGCTCTGCAGCCGGCTGGCAACGCCGGAGGCATCGCCGGTCAGCCGCGCCAGGCCTTCCGGCACGCCGTCGATCATCTCCTCATCGCCGATCCGCCAGATGGCGCGCGCGATGCGCAGCGCCGGGCGGACGAAGATCGCGTCATACAACTCGTCGAAATACCATTTGTTGAGCAGGAACGCGTGGAGCCCGGGCCAGGCCTCGGCCAGCCGCGCCGGCAGCGCCGGAGCGAGCTCGTAGAACCAGTAGGCGATGCCGATCCCGGCAATCGCCAGCAGCAGCGGCATCTTCTCCGCCCAGGCCGGAATCGTGTTGCGCGCCGCCATCACCGCGCCACCATGCGGCAAGGCGATGCTGGACCCCCAGAAATTCGCGAAATGTGCCCCGATGAAGGTCGGCCCGAGCAGGAAGCCGGTCGTCAGCGCCCCGATGGCCAGCACGACCAGCGGCAACAGCATCACCAGCGGGCTTTCATGCGCGTGGGCCAGTGTCTCGCTGGAGGCGCGCGGCTTGCCGTGGAAGGTGAGCAGCATCAACCGCACCGTGTAGAAGGCGGTCAGACCGGCGCCGAGCGTGCCACAGAGCCAGCCGAACACCGCCGTGTGCGAATGTGCGGCAAAGGCGGCCGACAGGATCGCATCCTTCGAGAAGTAACCCGAGAACGGCGGGATCGCGACCAGCGCCAGGCTTCCCGCCCACATCGTGACATAGGTGACCGGCAGCTTGCGCCACAGGCCGCCCATCTTGCGCACATCCTGCTCGTCGGCCAGCGCGTGGATCACCGAACCGGCGCCCAGGAACAGCAGCGCCTTGAAGAAGGCATGGTTGATCAGGTGGAAGATGCCGATCGGCGCCGCCCCCACGCCGACCGCGAGGAACATGTAGCCGAGTTGCGAGCAGGTCGAGTACGCGATGATGCGCTTGATGTCGTTCTGCACGCAGCCGATCGTTGCCGCGAAGAAGGCGGTGAAGCCGCCGATTACCGTGATCAGCGCCAGGGCAACGGGAGCCGCGTCGATGACCGGGGACATCCGCGCGGTCATGAACACGCCGGCGGTCACCATCGTCGCGGCATGGATGAGGGCGGAAATCGGCGTCGGGCCTTCCATCGCGTCCGGCAGCCAGGTGTGCAGGAACAGCTGGGCGGACTTGCCCATCGCGCCGATGAAGAGAAGGATCGAGATCACCTCGAGCACCGGCATATCGGTGCCGAACAGATGGTAGGCGTGCGGCGCGACCTTGGCCACGCCGGCGAAGATCGTATCGAAATTGACGCTGCCGAACTCATACCAGGTCAACGCGATACCGACCGCGAAGAACAGGTCACCCACCCGGTTGACGATGAAGGCCTTGATCGCCGCCTCGTTGGCGCTGGCGCGGTCGTACCAGTAGCCGATCAGCAGGTAGGACATCAGGCCAACACCTTCCCAGCCGAAGAACAGCTGGAGCAGGTTGTTCGCCGTGGCGAGCATCAGCATCGCGAAGG
>JAJZFF010000649.1 GCA_021805485.1 Pseudomonadota bacterium | reverse complement strand
ATCCTGCTGCCGGTCTCCGGCGCCAATCTCGCCGCCCTGTTCGTGATCCTGTTCGTCTATGGCTGGAACCAGTATCTCTGGCCGCTGCTGGTCGCGACCAACGGGCGGCTCGACACGATCGTGCTCGGCATCGTGCAGATGATCACCTCGGACCAGCTCACGCCCTGGAACCTCGTCATGGCGGCGACCATCCTCGCCATCGTGCCGCCGGTCTTCGTCGTGGTGGCGATGCAGCGCTGGTTCGTCGCCGGCCTCACCGAAACGGACAAGTAATGGCAACGCTGGAACTGCAGGGACTGACCAAGAGCTTCGGCCGGACGACCGTGCTGCACGGCATCGACCTGCGCCTCGCCGATGGCGAGATGCTGGTCATCGTCGGCGCCTCGGGCTGCGGCAAGTCGACCCTGCTGCGCCTCGTCGCGGGGCTGGAGGCGCCGAGCAGCGGCCGCATCCTGCTCGATGGGCGCGACATCACCGATGTCGATCCCTCCAAGCGCGACATCGCGATGGTGTTCCAGAACTACGCGCTCTATCCGCACATGAGCGTGTTCGACAACATGGCCTACGGGCTTAAGCTGAAGGGCATGGCGAAGGCCGAGATCGCCCGCCGGGTGGAGGATGCCGCCGACACGCTGGGGCTTTCGGAACTGCTCGGCCGCAAGCCGCGCGCGCTCTCCGGCGGCCAGCGCCAGCGCGTCGCCATGGGGCGCGCCATCGTGCGCGAGCCGAAGCTGTTCCTGTTCGACGAGCCGCTCTCCAACCTCGACGCCAGGCTGCGCGTGCAGGTGCGCGCCGACATCCGCAAGCTGCAGAAACGCCTCAATGTCACCAGCCTCTACGTCACCCACGACCAGATCGAGGCGATGACGCTCGCCGACCGGCTGATCGTCATGCACCAGGGCCGCGCCGCGCAGATCGCCCCGCCGGTCGAGGTCTTCGCCCATCCGGCGGATACCTATGTCGCCGGTTTCATCGGCGAACCGGCGATGAATTTCTGCGCTGCACGCCTCGGGCCGGAGGGACGCTGCGCGCGGCTCGATGCCGGGCCGGAGATCGCGCTTCCCGCCGGCTCATGGGGAGACGAGGGTCGGGCGGTGACGATCGGCATCCGCCCGCAGCACGTGGCCCTCTCCACATCGCCCGACGCCCTGCGCGTCGCGATCGACCTCGTCGAGCCGCTCGGCTCGGAAACCCTGCTGCACGGCCATCTCGCCAATGGCGAAGCCTTCGCGATCCGCGTCAGCGGACAGGCGCCGGACGCCGCCGAACTCGGCGCCGACCTGCCCGCCTCGCAGCTCCATGTCTTTGACGGCGAGTCCGCCCGGCGCCTCGAATCCGGCTGAAAGTTCAGGCTTTCGGCAGCCGACCCATCGCGAAGAATTCCGGATTGGGCTGCATCCCGGCCATGTTGGCAAGCCGGTTCGACATCGCGAAGAACGCCGCAATCGCGCCGATATCCCAGATCTCGTCGGCGTCGAACCCCTGTTCGTGGAGCGCCGCGTGATCGTCCGGCCCAACCGTGTCCGACGCGGTCGCGACCTTCATCGCGTAATCGATCATCGCGCGCTGGCGCGGGGTCAGCCGCGCCTTGCCCGGATTGACCGCGAGCCGGTCGGCGATTTCCGGGTCCTTCGCATAAATCCGCAGGATCGCCCCGTGCGCCACCACGCAATAGAGGCAGTGATTGGCGCCCGAGGTCGCGACCACGATCATCTCGCGCTCCGCCTTGCTCAGCCCGGCCGGGCGGAGCATCAGCGCGTCATGATAGGCGAAGAAGGCGCGGAACTCGTCGGGCCGGTGAGCGAGCGCGAGGAACACGTTCGGCACGAAGCCTGCCTTCTCCTGCACGGCGAGGATCTTCTCGCGAATATCCGCGGGAAGCGAGGCGAGGTCGGGCACCGGAAACCGGCTGATCGCATCCTGCTGCAAGTCGTTCATCGGCATTGCCCCCTTCGGCGGATTGGGTTCGCTTCCCCCCGCACATTCGGCGCGCGGGGTGGGGAAATCAACCGGCCAGCGGCGGCTCAGAGGCCTCGTCCGGCGCGGCAGAGCTTGATGAACCCGGCCACCGCCGGACCCTGCGGCCGGCCGGCAATCGCGGCGAGGCGCACCTCGCGGCTCAGCGGCGGCTCGGCGAGGCGGCAGGTCACCAGCGGCGACGGCACCGCCATCCGCTCCGAAAGAATGGCGATGCCAAGCCCCGCCGCGACGAGGTCCAGCATGTGCCCGGTGCCGCCATCGCAACGGCGCACACGGAACCCCCCGTCGCAGGCAGCGCACAGCGCCTGGGCGAAGCCGCCGCAGCGTTCGCCGTGCAGCAGCACCTCGCCGTTCAGGTCGGAGGCGGTAACGCTTTCGGCATTCGCCAGCCGGTGCTGCGGCGGCATCACCGCGACCGCGCCCTCGTCATAGAGTTTCCAGTGATTGAAGCGTTCCGGCAGGGCGCAGTCGCCGGGCAGCACCGCGCAGTCCAGCATGTCGGAGAGCATCGATTCGACCAGCATCGCCGCGGCCGCCTCCTCGAAGCGAACCATCAGATCGGGCATCAGCGTCGCGATCTCGCGCACCGCACCGGCGATCGCCGCAGCGCCGACACCGGGGCCGAGTCCGATCTTCAGGCTCGCCACCGGCTGCCGCCGCCGCGCCTCGGCCAGCGCCGCAGCATTGTCGGCCGCGGCCAGCATCGCATCGAGATGCGGCAGCATCGCCCGGCCGAGTTCGGTCAGTTGCGTTAGGTTCCGCTCGCGAAAGACGAGCGGTCCGCCAAGCTCGTCCTCCAGTCGCTGGATCGCGCGCGTCAACGCGGGCTGGCTCACATTGCAGGCTTCGGCGGCGCGGGTGAAGTTCAGCAGCCGGCTCAGCGCGACGAAATAGCGCACCTGGGTCAGCTCCATCGCGTCTACTCCCGTTCCGGCGCAGCCAGGCGGCGCAGCGCGGAGAGGATGCGCTCCGGGGCGGCGCGGCGGGTGAAGTCGACATTCACGAAGCGCCAGGCCACGCGGCCATCGGCATCGAGCAGGAACACCGCTGGTATCGGCAGGAATTCCGAGCCGTTGCCCTGGCGGTCGGCAAAGTCGATCCCCGCCCGCATCAGCCGCGCGCGGTAGATCGGCGGGATGCGGAACACCACCCCGGCGGCAAGACCGACCCCGCAATCGACGTCCGACAGCACGTCGAACGTCGCGCCGTGGTTGCGCTTCGCCTCCCGCGCCCAGGGGCCGATATCGGGGGTGAGCGCCAGCAGCGAGCCGCCAATCGCCTCGATCTCCGGCAGCGCGCCGACCAGAGCATCGAGCATCAGCCGGCAAAACGGGCACCACTCGCCGCGAAAGAACTGCACGATCACCGGCCCCCGCGCGAGTCGGCTGGCGAGCGAGACGAGACGCCCCTCGGTATCCGGCAGCACGAAATCCGGAAACGTCGCCTCCTCGGGCAGAACGCTGGGCAGGAACCCGTTGGTGCTGAGTGTGGTGAAGACTTCCTCATAAGCGAGGCGCACCGCCTCGTCGGCGGTGCGGCGGTCGCGTTCTGCCTGAAGTTGCTCGTCAAGGCCCATGGCCGGTCCGGTCTCCGTAATCTGCAGAGTGTAGCAAAGCCGCCATCCCGATCAATTCCCGGCCAAGGCCGGGACGACCGGGCGGCGGCTGCGATGCGTCGGGGCATCGTCCGATCCGACGGGATCGGCGCGCCTTACGAGGCGGAGTGGCCCATGGCGCTGTGCCCCATCGTGTCGTGACCCATGGCGGTGCCGTGGCCCATCGCATTGTGACCCATGGCGGTGCCGTGGCCCATCGCGTTGTGACCCATGGCGGTGCCGTGGCCCATCGCGTTGTGCCCCATGGCGGTCGCATGGCTCATCGCGGTCGTATGGCCCATCGCGGTCGTGTGGCTCATCGTGTCGTGCCCCATCGCGCTGGTGGTCTGCGCCTGGGCAACACCGGCGACGAGGCCGAGGGCAAGGGCGGTGGTGGCGAGAATGCGGATCATGGTGGTCTCCTCTGTCTGGGGGGCGGCGCCCCGGTCTGGTTCCTCGCGGACCGGTCATCGTGGTCCGCCCCGGAAACATGACCGGCCCGGCGCAGCCGATCCAATGCCGTTTGGTCATCGTTTCGATACCTCGACCCCCGCGACGTCCCGGGCGCATCAAGGCATCATCGCAACAACAGGCGAGGAAACCGACAATGCGCCGAAACCGCCCCATCCACCCCCTGCCGCTGCGCATCATGCACTGGCTGAACGCGATCGCGATCATCACCCTGATCGGCAGCGGCTGGGAAATCTACGACGCATCCCCCTTCCTGCCCTTCACCTTCCCGCAATGGGCGACGATCGGGCAATGGCTGGGCGGGGCGATCGCCTGGCATCTCGCCGCGATCTGGCTGCTGATGCTCAACGGGCTCGCCTATCTCGTCTGGGGCACGGCGAGCGGCCATTTCCGCCGCAAGCTCCTGCCGGTGACGCCCCGCGCCGTGCTGCGCGACATCTGGGCCGCGCTGCGCCTGCACCTGCCGCACGAGGTCGGCGTCTACAACGCCGTGCAGCGGCTGCTTTATCTCGGGGTCATCGCGCTCGGCCTTCTCGCCGTATTGTCGGGGCTGGCGGTCTGGAAACCGGTGCAGCTCTGGTTTCTGTCGGATCTGTTCGGCGGATTCTTCGATTCCCGCGTCGTCCACTTCGTCGCGATGGCCGGAATTTCCGCCTTCCTGATCGTCCACGTCCTACTGGTCGCCCTGGTGCCGCGCGTCCTCCCCGCGATGATCACCGGCGGCCGCCTTCCCGATCCCCTGCCCCAGATGACCGAAGCCGCGGAGTAAGACCCATGAGCACGCTTCTCAACCGCCGCGCCCTGCTCGGTCGCAGCCTCGCCTTCGGCGCCGCCGCCAGCCTCACCGGCTGCGACTACGACAACCTGAAACACCCCGACCTTGCCGACCGCGCGCTCACCGCGATGTCCCGCTGGAACGACGAGGTGCAGGCCGCCCTGTTCGACCGGCACACGCTGGCGCCGACCTTCCCGGCCTCCGCCATCACCCGGCCGCCGCGCTTCAACGCCTTCTACAGCATCGACCAGGCGCCGCGCGTCGATCTTGCCACTTGGCGCCTCGGCCTCACCGGCCGCATCGGCGACAAGCGGCCCTGGCGCCTCGCGGAGTTGCGCGCCCTGCCGCAGGAAAGCCAGATCACCCGCTTCGTCTGCGTCGAGGGCTGGCGGGTCGTCGGCCAGTGGAGCGGCGTGCCGCTCGGCCATTTCCTGCGGCGGGTGAATGCCGACCTCAAGGCGCGCTATGTCTCGTTCCACTGTGCCGACGGATATTACGAGAGCATCGACATGGCCTCCGCCCTGCACCCGCAGACGATCCTGGCACTCGACTTTCTCGGCGCGCCGCTCACCGCCCCGTTCGGCGCGCCGGTGCGGCTGCGGATTCCGACCAAGCTCGGTTACAAGAACCCGAAATCGATCGTCGCCCTCGGCGTCACCAACACGTTCCCGAGCGGCTACTGGGTACGGCAGGGCTACAACTGGTTCGGCGGCTCCTGAGCGGCGGCGATGTGTTCGAGCACCACGCGCCGCGGTTCCTCCGGAGCCGCGGCGATCGCCTCGGCCAGCGCGCGCATCCGCCGGCGCGCATCGTAAAGCTGGTCGAGCAGCGAGAGCACCACCGGCATCGCCTCCTCGTCCACCCGCAGGTCGGCAGCGAGTTCCTGAATCAGCCGCACCCGCGCGATGTCGATCCCCTGGAACAGCCAGACTCCCCCCGCCCGCTCCGGGCGCACCCATTCCAGCGCCACCCAGCGTTCGAGATCGGCGCGGGCCAGCCCGGCCACCTCGGCGATCACGACATCGATCGTCACCCCATCGCTCATGACGGCACCTCCGTCTCCGTCATCCCGGCGCGCGGATCGGGCGTCTCCGCCGGCGTCCAGCCGCGCAGGAAGGCTTCCAGCGCCGGGTCCGGCTTGCCGATGACGATGCGCAGCGTGGCGTAGAGATCGCCCGCGCCGCCGCCGCCATGCGCCGGCACGCCGCGGCCGCGCAGCCGCAGCACCGTGCCGCTGTCAGACCCTGCGGGAATCCGCATCCGCACCGCCCCACCCGGCGTCGGCACCTCGACCTGCCCGCCCAGCACCGCCTCGGCCAGCGTCACCGGCAGGTCGAGCCGGATGTCCTGGCCCTCGCGGGTGAAGAAGCGATGCGGCGCCACGCCGACGCGGATCAGCGCATCGCCGGCCGGCCCGCCATTCCACCCCACCCCGCCCTTGCCACGCAGGCGCAGCAACTGCCCATCCTCGGTGCCGGGCGGAATCCGCACGTCGAGCGTGCCGCCATCGGGCAGCGACAGCCGCCGCGTGCCGCCGACGACAGCTTCGACGAAGCCGATCGTCAGTGAATAGTGCCGGTCCTGCCCGCGCCCCGGCCCGCCGCGCTGTCCACCGCCGAACATCGAGCCGAACATCGCCTCGAGATCGTCGGTGGTCCAGGCGCCGCCGCCGCCGTAGCGCGCGCCCTCGCCGGTCTCGGCATAATCGCGCCAGCCGCCGTGCCGGGCGCGTTCCTGACCCTCGGCATCGATCTCGCCACGGTCGAACCGGGCGCGCTGATCGGCGTCGGACAGCAGATGATAGGCTGCCGAGACCTCCTTGAACCGCGCCTCAGCCGCCGCGTTGCCGGGATTGAGGTCGGGATGGTGGTCCTTCGCCAGCCGGCGATAGGCCTTCCTTATGTCATCTTGCCCCGCATCCCGCGCCACACCCAGAACGTCGTAAGGATCCTTCACTCTGCCTCATCCCGGAACAGCGTCATCTGTCGCGATCAAAGCACGCCGCGGCACGGCTGTCAGCCGCCCCGGCCGGCAGGGCGCACGAGGCTCGCCTGCGGCCCGTCCCGCCCCTCGGCCACGGCAAGGCGCACATCGTCGCCCACGCGCAGCCGCGCGAACCCGTTTCCGGCCACGCTGTTGCGGTGGAAATACACCTCGCGCCCGTCATCCGTCGCGATGAAGCCGTAGTCGGCATCGGCCACGAACCGGACCACCTGACCACGCGCCAGCGCCTCCTCATGGTGCTTGACTGCGTTGTCGAGCCGCCGCGCATGGTCCTCCAGCCTGCGCACGGCGGCATCGAACGCGTCACGGACCGCGACATACGGATCCTCGTGCGCGTGGTTCTCCGAGCTTTCCCGGTTGATCACGATATCGCCCCGCGGCACCGCGATCTCGATCCGCGCGCGATAGAGCTTGCCCTTGTGGTGATGCCGGTGCGGCGCCTCGATGATGACATGGCAGCGGAGGATCCGCGCCTCGAACCGCCCCAGCACCTCCGCCTTCTCGCGGATGCGCTCCTCGAGCGCGGAGGAACGGTCAATGTCCTTGAAGGTGATCTGCAACGGCACGGTCATCGCGACGTCTCCTTCGCTCTTGCTTGCCACGTGAACAGCCTAGGCCTTCATCCGCCGGTCGCATTGACCGACGTCAAGGCGTCTCCGCCATTCCCAATCTTTCCTTAAGGATTTTCTGTTTCCCTGCGCGAAGTGGAAATACATCGGGAGTACAGCGTGCTTCACAAGCTTTCGATTCGTCATCAATTCGCGGCGATCGGCCTGTTCGGTATCACCATGACGGTCGCCGCCCTGGTGATCAGCCTGCTTGGCGCCTATCACCTCGAACTGAACGCGAAGAAGGCGGAAGTCCGCACCCTGGTGAACAATGCCGTCGCCCTCACCGGCTCCTTCGTCCGCCTCGCCAAATACGGCGCCCTGACCGAAGACCAGGCCCAGGGCCTGGCCCTCGAGATTCTCGGCGCCGCCAGGTTCGATCACGGCAACTACTATTTCGTGGACGACAAGGACGGCACCATCATTCAGCACGCGAACAAGAACCTGATCGGCACGAACCGCAGCAACACCAAGGATGCCTACGGCACCTACATCATCCGGCCGATGCTGAAGGCGGCACTGGCCGGCCACCCGATCTTCCACGAATACTACATCCCGAAGGCCGGCTCGAAGGCGCCCGAGGCCAAGATATCCTACATGGCCAAGGTTCCCGGTTGGGACTGGGTGATCGGCACCGGCATGTATGTCAGCGACCTGCGCTCCTCGTTCTGGAGCAACGTCACCCGCTTCGTCGGCATCTTCATACCGGTCTTCCTGCTCTTCCTGGTCGCGATGTATTTCATCCAGCGCAACATCGCCGGAATCCTGAAGGCCATGACCGGTGCGATGGCGCGGCTCTCGAAGGGCGACCTGA
>JAJZFF010000095.1 GCA_021805485.1 Pseudomonadota bacterium | reverse complement strand
CTGCAGGCGGAGCTCATCGACGGCGACCGGATCGGCCGAGGCCGGGGCGCGGGGATCGCGCAGAAAAACGACATTGCGCGCCGGATTGGCGCCGACCAGCAGCCCGGCGCCGCCATCGGAGAAGAGGAGCACCACCGGCGTCGGGCCCTTCAGCTTCAGCAGCTGGCCCCAGCTCAGCCGGGTCGCCTTGGCCCACAGGCCGCTGTTGCGGACCCAGGCGAGCAGCGACAGGGCCGACACCACCTCGCCGCGCGGCACGCGCAGCTCGTTCGTGTCGAGGTCGATACCATGATAGCGGGCGGCGGCCAGGATCGCGCGCACCCGCACCGAGGGCGAGTCGCCCTCGCCGGCCGCCGCGTCGGCGTCGCTGCCGATCGGTGGTGGCGCACCAGGCTGCGCCTTGGGGTCGCCGCCCGGGATCACGTCGAAATTGTCCAAGACCGACCTCTCACTGCTTCAGTTGGCCGATACCCGGGCCCCGATCGCCTGGCGGACACCGGGGCGGACATCTGGACCGACATCCGGACCGACGATCGCGCCGCGGCATCGGCCGCTGCCCTCGCCCGCCAAACGGGGGCGGCGCGGTGGCCATTTGCACGCCACGCCCGCACGCATCACCATGACCTTCTACCAGGAACCTTCTACCAGGAACGTTACTCAAAGCGAAGCAGGATCACGCGCCATGCCGATACGTCCCGCCACCTCGGCCGACCTGGCCGAGATCCAAGCGATCTACGCCCATCACGTCCTGCACGGCACCGGCACGTTCGAAGACGCGCCGCCGTCGGTCGAGGAGGTCACCGCCCGCTTCGCCGCCGCCACGGAAGCCGGCGGGCGGGCCGGCTGGCTGGTGGCGACGGACGCCACCGGGGTGCAGGGCTATGTCATCTACGCCCAGTACCGCGACCGCAGCGGCTACCGGTTCTGCGCCGAGGACGGGGTCTATGTCCGCGACGACGTGCGCGGCCAGGGTCTCGGCAAAACCCTCGTCGCCGCCGCGATCGAGGCCGCCGCCGCCGCCGGCTACAGCCAGATGATCGCGGTCATCGGCGACCAGGCCAATGCCGGCTCGATCGGCCTGCACGCCAGCCTCGGCTTCCGCCAGGTCGGGCTGCTGCGCGGCGTCGGCTTCAAGTTCGGCCGCTGGCTGGACGTCGTGCTGATGCAGCGCGCGCTGGCGGACGGCACCGAGCGTTGATCATCTGGACATAAGCATATGTTTATGTCATAGGGAGGCGCATGAACCGCCTGCTCACCGCGCTGCGCGCCGCCGCCGAGCCGACCCGGCTGCGCCTGCTCGCGCTCGCCGCCCGCGGCGCCTTCTGCGTCCTCGACCTCACCGAGATCCTCGGCCAGTCCCAGCCACGCCTGTCGCGGCATCTGCGCCTGCTGTGCGAGGCCGGGCTGCTCGAACGCACGCGCGAGGGCGCCAATGTCTGGTTCAGCCTCGCCGGCGGCGAGGCCGGCAGCCTGGTGCGCGACCTGCTCGCCCGCCTGCCGGAGGACGAGCCCACCCTCGCCGCCGATCGGCGCCAGGGCGCGCGCGTCCTCGCCGAGCGCGCCCGCGTCGCCTCCGAACGCTTCCGCCACCAGGGCGCGGACTGGGACGAGATGCGCGCGCTGGATCTGCCGGCCGCCGCGGTCGAGGCGGCGCTGCTCGATCTGCTGCCCGCCGGCCCGATCGGCGCCGTGCTCGACATCGGCACCGGCACCGGACGGCTGCTCGAAGTGCTCGCCCCGCATGTCCGCGCCGGAGTCGGCGTCGATGCCAGCCGGGCGATGCTGGCCCTGGCCCGCGACCGGATCGCCCGTCCCGGTCTCAACGGCGCCTCGCTCGGCCATTGCTCCGTGCGCCAGGCGGACATGTACCGCCTCCCCTTCGCCGACGCCGCCTTCGACCTCGCCGTGCTGCAGATGGTGCTGCACTATGCCGAGGACCCCGCCGGCGCCATCGCCGAGGCGGCGCGGGTGCTGCGCCCGGGCGGGGAACTCATCGTCGTCGATCTCGCCCGTCACCAGCGCGCCGACGTCGTCGACCGCCTCGCCCATCGCTGGCCCGGCTTCGAGGACGAGGCCCTGCGCCGCCTGTTCGCCGCCTCCGGCCTCAACGCGTTTCCGCCCATCATCGTCGCCGGGCCGCTCGAGGTCCGCCTCTGGCACGGGCTGCGCGCCGCCGCCGCGCTCGCCGCCTGACCGCGCTCAGAGCAGCACCTCCACCGCGCGCGCCTGCCACTCCTGCAGCTTCTCGAACAGCGGCCGCCGCGCCCAGCTGGCGGGATCCACGCGTGTCGAATGGGCGACGTCGTATTCGAACATCGCCTCCAGCCGCTGCGCGAAGCCGGAATCGAGGATGATCGCGCTGAGCTCGTTGTTGAACACGACGCTGCGCCAATCCAGGTTCGAGGAGCCGACGGTGGACCAGAGGCCGTCGATCACCGCCGTCTTGGCGTGCAGCACGGCGCCCTGGCGCTCGTAGATGCGCACCCCGGCCTCCATCAGATCCTCGTAATAGGCGCGCCCCGCCTCGATGGCGAAGGAGCTGGTGCTGTGCGCCGGCAGCACCACGGCGACATCGACGCCACGCCGCGCGGCGCGCTCGAGCGCGTGCACGAGTTGCGGCGTCGGCACGAAGAAGCCGGTGGTCAGGTGCACGCTGTGCTGCGCCATGGCGATGGCGACGAGCAGCGCCTCGTAGATCTGCGGATGGTCGCGCACCGGCGCCCCGTCCACCGCGGCGACCATGGCGCCGCCATAGAGCGCGCCGGGGGTCGGCGGCGGCGGCGGGATCGGCGGGCCGTTCTGCCCGTGCCACTCCTCCATGAACAGCGCCTCGAACCGCGCCGCCACCGGGCCCTCGATGCGCACGTCGGTATCGCGCCAGGCCATGAGCTCCGGATCGGTCTGCGCCGGGTTGGAGTGGTTGAAATAGACCGGCGAGATGTTCACCCCGCCGGTGATCACCACCCGCGCATCGACGACGAACAGCTTGCGGTGGTCGCGGCGGTTGAGATCCAGCGCCACCCGCGCGCTCGGCCGCAGCGGGTTGTATTCGAGCACGTTGGCCCCGGCGGCGCGCAGCCGGTCGAACAGCGCCGCCGGCACGTTCGACGAGCCCCAGGCGTCGTAGAGGATGTTCACCACCACGCCCTCGCGGCGCTTCTGCACCAGCAGATCCACCAGGCGCCATTTCGGGTCGGGGTCGAACTCGTAGCTCTCGATGTCGATGCGGCGGCGGGCGCCCAGGATCGCCTCGGTCATCGCCGCGTAGGTCGGCTCGCCATTGGCCAGCAGCTGCACCGAGTTGCCGGAGTAGAAATGCTCGCCGGCGGCGCGCTCGCCCTCGCGGCGCAGCGCCTGCGTCTCGCCCCCCGGGCCGGCGGCGGCGAGCCCGCTGGTATCGACGACCGGCAGCGTCGCGCAGCCGCCCAGCGGGGCGATGGCGAGCAGCGCCGCGGCCAGAAGAGCTGTGAACAGAGATGCCGGCAGGCGCCGCGGGGCGCGGCCCGGTCCGACTGGAAGTGCCGCCGCCGCGCAGCGCACGCGGCCGTGTTCATGCCTTGACATAGCCCCCTCGCAAGTCCCCCCGAACATGCCTAGTCTGATGGCAGACTATGGAGCCATTGCGGCGGAACGCCAGGAGTAGAAGTGGGGATGACAGTGGGATCAGCCAACGGGCGAAGCTTGCGACGCGCAGCGGCCACGCTGGCCGTGGGGCTGGTGCTTTCGGGCTGCGTCAACGCGCCCCCGGCGGCCCTGCCCTATCCGCCGGTGCCGCCGGTGCGGCCGGAGACGCTGCCGAAGCCGCCCGTGTCCGAGGCGCCGCTGATCTGGGAGCCGGGTCATTGGGAGTGGTCCGGCACCACCTACACCTGGCAGGCCGGCGCCTGGGTGACGCGTGCCGGCCATGGGACGATGTGGCAGGACGGCTACTGGGAGAAGAAGGGCGATACCTGGTCCTGGCTGCCGGGCCATTGGCAGTAGGCGGGGAACGACCATGGAGCGCAAGCCGGAGGGCATGACGATGGGCAGGCATGGATGGGTGCTGCTGGCGGCGCTGGCGGTGCCCGGCGTGGTCGCGGCAACCCAGGTGGTGGCGGTCCGGGCGGCCGAAGCGCCGGCGGCGCCGGCCCGGGCGGCGGATGCGCGCGCGGTCTCGCCGCGCAGCTACGACGGCAGCTACCAGGGCCGGGCGCGGCTGGTGCATGGCAGCGCCGCCGCCTGCCCGGCCTCGCGCTATGGCGTGGTCGATATCGGCGATGCGGCGCTGGTCTTTCCCTATCAGCCGAGCCTGGTCCTGGCCGCGCCGTTGCAGCCGGACGGCACGCTCCACGCCGCCGACGGCAAGGCGGTGCTGGATGGCAAGGTGATCGGCGGGCGGCTCGCCTTCACCGTGCGCACGCCGGAGTGCGAGACCGAGTTCCACGGCCACGTCGTCTGGAACCATCCCTGAGGCGGGATTAAGCGACGGGGGATTCAGCTTCGGTTAACCCGGCTGGCCGAGAGTCGCCGCGGTCCGGACGTGGGAGAGGACGGCATGCGGTGCGGTAGCCGTTGGCGCGCGGCGGTCTCGATCCTGGCGGCAGGCCTGACGCTCGCCGCCAGCGGCGCGGCGCTGGCGCAGGATCCGTGGCCCGAGGACGCAGGTGGAGTCGCGGATGCACGGGCCCCGGTCGCGGCGGCGGAGCGGCTGCGGCCGGACCCGACGCTGACGCCCGGCGCGATCGACCCTACCGTCACCCAGGCGAACATCCACGCCACCATCTGCCGGACCGGCTGGACCCGCGCCATCCGCCCGCCGCAGCCCTATACGGAGGCGCTGAAGCGCCGCCAGATCGGCGAATACGGCTATCCGGACCGCCGCCTCGGCCACTACGAGGAGGATCATCTGATCCCGCTCTCCCTCGGCGGCTCGCCCACGGACCCGCGCAATCTCTGGCCGCAGCCGCGGCACGCGGCGGGCGGATGGGACGCCGCGCGCAAGGACGATCTCGAGCTCTGGCTGCATGATCTGGTCTGCCAGGGCCGCATGGGCCTGGCCGAGGCGCAGCGCGCCATCGCCAGCGACTGGGTGCGCGCCTATCGCCGCCATCCGCCGCCGCCGGAGATCGCCGGCAGCGCCTACGCCCACAGCTACGGCTACGGCGGCGGCTGGACCCGCTGACGCCGGTCCGGAATTGGGCTACTCCTGGCCGCCCGTGCCACCGGAGAACGCCCGATGCGGATCACCCGCCTTCGCACCACCGTCGTGCATCTGCCCCTGCCGAAGCCGATCCTGAGCGCGATCTTCGAGATCCGCTCCGCCGACTGCGTGCTGGTCTTCCTCGAGACCGACGCCGGCCTGGTCGGCGAGGGCCTGGTCTTTTCCATCAACGACCGCCGGCTGGACGTGATCCACGCCATGGTCCGGAGCCTGGAGCCGCTGGTGGTCGGGCTCGACCCGACGCGCTCGGGCGCCTTCCGCGCGCGGGTGTGGAAGGAGATCAATTTCCTCGGCCACAAGGGCGTCTCCATCCTCGGCCTGGCCGCGATCGAGACCGCGCTGTGGGACCTGCGCGGCAAGCAGGCGGGGCTGAACGTCGCCCGGCTGCTCGGCGCCTGCCACGACGCGGTGCCGGCCTATGCCTCGGGCGGCATGTGGCTCTCCTCGAGCATCGACGAACTGCAAGCGGAGGCGGCGGCGTTTCTCGCGCAGGGGTTCAAGGCGATGAAGATGCGCCTCGGCAAGCCGGATGCGGACGAGGACATCGCCCGCGTCCGCGCCGTGCGCGCGGCGATCGGCCCGGACATCAAGCTGATGGCGGACGCCAACCAGCAGATGACGGTGCCGCAGGCGATCCGCCTCGGCCGGCGGCTGGAGGAGTTCGGCCTCGCCTGGTTCGAGGAGCCGGTGCCGTACTGGGACCATGACGGCGAGGCCGCCATCGCCGCCGCGCTGGATACGCCGATCGCCTCGGGCGAGACCGAGCACACGCACCAGGGCATCCTCGACATGCTGCGCCGGCGCTCGGCCGACATCCTGATGCCGGACCTGCAGCGCATGGGCGGGCCGGCGGACTTCATCAAGGCCGGCCACCTCGCCGAGGCCTTCGACATCCCGCTCTCCTCGCATCTGTTCAGCGAAATGAGCCTCTCCCTGCTCGCCGCGCTGCCGAACGCGATGTTCCTGGAGCACATGCCCTGGTTCGAGCCGATCTATCGCGAGCGCATCGAACTCGACGGCAACGGCAACGCCATCGTGCCGGACCGGCCGGGCTGGGGCTTCGCCTTCGATCCCGAGGCGATCCGGCGCTTCGGCGGCTGACCCCGGCAGCGCGGATCACGCCACCCGCAAGGAGTTCGCCATGTCGCACGCCGCCGCACCGCCGGCCGAGCTCCGCCCGCACCCGGCCCTGTTCACCCCGGTGCGCCAGGCGGTCCGCCCGACGCTGCGCCCGCTCAAGGTGGTCTCGCCCTACGCGCCGAGCGGGGATCAGCCGGGCGCGATCCGCGACCTGCTCGCCGGGCTCGCCCGCAACGAGCGCGACCAGGTGCTGCTCGGCGTCACCGGTTCGGGCAAGACCTTCACCATGGCCAAGGTGATCGAGGCGGTGCAGCGCCCGACCCTGATCCTGGCGCCGAACAAGACCCTGGCGGCGCAGCTCTACGGCGAGATGAAAGCGTTCTTCCCGGAGAACGCAGTGGAGTATTTCGTCTCCTACTACGACTACTACCAGCCGGAAGCCTACGTGCCGCGCACCGACACCTATATCGAGAAGGACGCGCAGATCAACGAGGCCATCGACCGCATGCGCCACGCCGCCACGCAGGCGCTGCTGGAACGCAACGATACCGTCATCGTCGCCTCCGTCTCCTGCATCTACGGCATCGGCTCGGTCGAGACCTACGCCAAGATGGTGGTGAAACTCGAACGCGGCGGCACCATCGATCGCGACAAGCTCGCGCGCGCGCTGGTCGAGCTGCAATATCGCCGCAACGATACCGCCTTCCAGCGCGGCGCCTTCCGCATGCGCGGCGAGACGGTGGACATCCATCCCAGCCACTACGAGGACCGCGCCTGGCGCATCAGCCTGTTCGGCGAGGAGATCGAATCCATCGACGAGTTCGATCCCCTCACCGGCGAGCGCACGGCCTCGCTCGAGACCATCACCATCTACGCCAACAGCCACTATGTCACGCCGCGCCCGACGCTGGCGCAGGCGGTGGGCGACATCAAGCGCGAGCTCAAGGAGCGGTTGGCGCAGTTCAATGCCGAGGGCAAGCTGCTGGAGGCGCAGCGGCTCGAACAGCGCACAATGTTCGACATCGAAATGATGGAAACCACAGGCTCGTGCAAGGGGATCGAGAACTACTCGCGCTATCTCACCGGCCGCGCGCCGGGCGATCCGCCGCCGACCCTGTTCGAGTACCTGCCGGAGAACGCGCTGCTCGTCGTCGATGAAAGCCACGTCACCGTGCCGCAGATCGGCGGCATGTATCGCGGCGACTTCAACCGCAAATCGGTGCTCGCCGAATTCGGCTTCCGCCTGCCCTCCTGCATCGACAACCGCCCGCTCAAGTTCGAGGAATGGGAGCGCTTCCGCCCGGAAACGATCTTCGTCTCCGCCACGCCCGGCCCGTGGGAGATGGAGCGCACCGGCGGAACCTTCGCCGAGCAGGTGATCCGCCCGACCGGCCTGATCGACCCGATGGTGGAGGTGCGCCCGGTGGAGCGCCAGGTCGATGATCTGCTCGCCGAATGCCGCGCCGCCGCCGCCGCCGGCGCGCGCGTTCTGGTGACGACGCTGACCAAGCGCATGGCCGAGGATCTCACCGACTATCTCGGCGAGCAGGGCGTGAAGGTGCGCTATCTGCACTCCGACATCGACACGCTGGAGCGGATCGAGATCATCCGCGACCTGCGCGTCGGCGTGTTCGACGTGCTGATCGGCATCAATCTGCTGCGCGAGGGGCTGGACATCCCCGAATGCGCGCTCGTCGCCATTCTCGATGCCGACAAGGAGGGTTTCCTGCGCTCGCAGACCTCGCTGATCCAGACCATCGGCCGCGCCGCGCGCAATGTCGAGGGCAGGGTGATCCTCTATGCCGACGTGATGACGCGCAGCCTGCGCGCGGCGATCGAGGAGACGGACCGGCGCCGCGCCAAGCAGCAGGCGTGGAACGAGGAGCACGGCATCACGCCGCAATCGGTGCGCCGCGAGATCGGCAAGGTGCTGGAGAGCGTGTTCGAGCAGGACTACGTCACCGTCGCGCCGCTGCCTTCCGGCGGGCGGACGC
>JAJZFF010000633.1 GCA_021805485.1 Pseudomonadota bacterium | reverse complement strand
AAGGAGCTGTCCTACAACAACATCAACGATACCGATGCCGCCTTCGAGTGCGTGGCCGAGTTCAGCGCGCCGAGCGTCGTCATCGTCAAACATGCCAATCCGTGCGGGGTCGCGAGCGCGGCGAGCCTCGCCGAGGCCTGGCCGATGGCGCTGCGCTGCGACCCGGTCTCCGCCTTCGGCGGCATCGTGGCGCTGAACCGGACGCTGGACGCGGCGACCGCGGAGCAGATTTCCGCGCTGTTCACCGAGGTCATCGTCGCGCCGGACGCCGACGAGGCGGCGCTGGCCATCCTCGCCCGCAAGAAAAATCTCCGTCTGCTCCTCACCGGCGGGCTGCCGGACCCGGCCGCGCCCGGACCAGCCTTCCGCAGCGTCGCCGGCGGGTTCCTGGCCCAGACGCGCGACAGCGGCCGCATCGAGGCCGAGGATTTGCGCGTGGTCACGCGCCGGGCCCCCAGCGAGGCCGAGCGCGCCGATCTGCTCTTCGCCTTCCGCGTCTGCAAGCACGTGAAATCGAACGCCATCGTCTACGCCAAGGGCGGTGCGACGACCGGCATCGGCGCCGGACAGATGAGCCGGGTGGACAGCGCGCGGATCGCGGCGTGGAAGAGCGAGGAGGCGGCGCGCGCGGCCGGCCTCACGGAGGCGCTGGTGCGCGGCAGCGTCGTCGCCTCGGATGCGTTCTTCCCCTTCGCCGATGGGCTCGAGGCCGCGGTGGCGGCCGGTGCCACGGCGGTGATCCAGCCCGGCGGCTCGATCCGCGACGCCGAGGTGATCGCCGCCGCCGACGCCGCCGGCGTCGCCATGGTCTTCACCGGCATGCGGCATTTCCGCCACTGAGGGCGGTTGGCGGAAACCAACCGGCGCTCAGAGCTCCTCGACCGCCTCCACACCCGCCACCTGCTTCAGCGCCTCGCCGAGCCGTGGCGTGACGTGGAAGCCGCCCGGCAGCGCGATCTCGACCGACTGCGCCGGACCGATCCGGGGGATCAGCACCACCCGCCCGCGGCCGCCGCGTTCGCGCCCGAGCAGGGCGCGGATCGACGCCACCGCCTCGCCGGCGCCGAGCCAGACGCGCAGCCCGCTGGCCGCTGAGGCGGCCGCCGCGTCGAGGCCGGTGAGATCTTGCGCGGTGATGCGCAGCGTCTCGCCTTCGAGGCGGATATCGGCGCTCGCCAGCACGCTCGTGCCCGGCTCCAGCAGCGCGCCGGCGCGGGCGAGCACTTCGCTGAACAGCGTCACTTCATAGGAGCCGGCCATGTCGGTGAGCCGTACCCAGGCCATGCGGCTGCCGGTGCGGGTCATGCGCTGCTTCACCGCGACCACGGTGCCGGCGAGCTTGACCCGCGCCGCGCCATTGACGGCGCGCGCTTCGAGCTGGTTGCTCGCCACGACGCCGAGGCGGCGCAGGGCGGTGGCGTAGGCATCGAGCGGGTGAGCCGTGAGGTGGAAGCCGATCGCCTCGGCCTCGTAGCCGAGCCGGTCGAGGCTCTGCCACTCCGCGACCGTTGGCAGGCGCAGTGGCTCGGGCTGCCCGCCGCCGAACAGGCCGACCTGGCCGCTGCCGCGCTCCTCGGCGGCTTCCTGGGCGCGGCGAAGGATGGTCTCCGCACCGGCCACCACCCGTGCCCGGCTTTCGCCCAGGGAGTCGAACGCGCCGGCGCGGGCGAGCGTCTCGATCTGCATGCGGTTGAGCGATTGCGGCTCGATGCGCACGGCGAAATCGGCGAGATCGGTGAAGGGCCGTGCGCCGCGCGCCGCGGTCAGCGAGCGCATCGCCGCCATGCCGACCTTCTTCACGGCGGCGAGCGCGTAGCGGATCGCCAGGCTGCCGTCGGCGAGGCGCTCGATGCTGAAATCGGCCGCCGAGCGGTTGATGTCCGGGGGCAGGATGCGAATGCCGAGCCGGCCCGCCTCCTGGCGCAGCGCCGCGAGCCGGTCGGTGTTGTTGATGGCGAGCGAGAGACAGGCGGCGATGAAGGCCACCGGATGGTTCGCGCGCATCCACGCGGTCTGATAGGCGAGCAGCGCGTAGGCGGCAGCGTGGGATTTGTTGAAGCCATAGTCTGCGAACTTCGCCATCAGGTCGAAAATCTCGCCGGCCTTGGCAGGCTCGATGCCGTTGGCGGTGGCGCCATCGGTGAAGATGCGCCGCTGCGCCTCCATCTCGGCGCGGATCTTCTTGCCCATCGCCCGCCGCAGCAGGTCCGCCGCGCCGAGCGAGTAGCCCGCCATCGTCTGGGCGATCTGCATCACCTGTTCCTGGTAGACCATGATGCCGTAGGTCTCGTCCAGGATCTCGCGGATGGCCGGATGCGGCGGCTCCCACGCCTCGCCGTGCTTGCGCTGGCAATAGGCGGGGATGTTCGCCATCGGCCCGGGGCGATAGAGCGCGACGGCGGCGATCAGATCCTCGAACCGGTCCGGGCGCATCTGGCGCAGCACGTCGCGCATGCCCTGGCTTTCGAACTGGAACACCCCGCCGGCATCACCCTTCTGCAGCATGTCGTAGGTGCGTGCATCGTCGAGTGGCAGCCGGTCGAGATCGATCCGAAGGCCCAGCTCGCGCAGGAAGAGCACCGCCTTGTGCAGGATGGTAAGCGTCGTCAGGCCGAGAAAGTCGAACTTAACCAGCCCCGCCTGCTCGACATATTTCATCGAATACTGGGTGACGAGCAGCTCCGAACGCGGATCGCGATAGAGCGGCACCAGCTCGATCAGCGGTCGGTCGCCAATGACGACGCCGGCGGCATGGGTGCTGGCGTGGCGATAGAGTCCCTCGATCTGCAGGGCGATCTCCAGCAGCCTGCGGATCGCCTCGTCGTCGTCACGCAGCTGCTGCAGACGCGGCTCGCCATCGATCGCCTGCTGCAGCGTCACCGGCTTGGCCGGATTGTTCGGAATCAGCTCGGCGACTTTGTTCACCTGGCCGAAAGGCAGACCGAGCACGCGCCCGACATCGCGCACCGCTGCGCGCGCCTGCAGCTTGCCGAAGGTGATGATCTGCGCCACCCGGTCCGCGCCATATTCACGGCGCACATACTCGATCACCTCGTCCCGCCGGTCCTGGCAGAAATCGATGTCGAAATCCGGCATCGACACGCGTTCGGGATTGAGGAACCGCTCGAACAGCAGGTTGAAGCGCAGCGGATCGAGATCCGTGATGGTCAATGCCCAGGCGACGACAGAGCCCGCGCCCGAGCCGCGCCCCGGACCCACCGGGATGCCCTGCGATTTCGCCCACTGGATGAAGTCGGCAACGATGAGGAAATAGCCCGGGAAACCCATCCGGGCGATGATTTCGAGCTCGTACGCGAGCCGGTCGCGGTAGCGCGCCCCGGTCGCAGCGTCGGCACCCATCGCGGCGAGGCGCGCAGCGAGCCCGTCGCGCGCCATGGCGCGCACCGTCTCCTCCTCGCTGGCGCCGTCGTGCACCTTGGGACAGACCGGCAGCAGCGGCTTGCGCGGCTCGGCCATCACCGCGCAGCGCCGGGCGATGGCGATGGTGTTGTCGCAGGCTTCCGGAAGATCCGCGAACGCCGCGCGCATCGCGGCGGCGGACTTGAACCAGTGCCCGGGCGTGACGCGCCGGCGCGCCGTTTCCGAGAGCACGCGGCCTTCGGCGATGCAGAGCAGCGCATCGTGCGCCTCGTACATCTCCGGGCGCGCGAAATAGCAATCATTCGTCGCCACCAGCGGCAGGCCGGCGGCATCGGCGAGCGCGATCAGCCCGGGCTCGATCGCCGTCTCGAGGGCCCCGCCATGGCGATGGAGTTCGACGACCGTGCGGTCCGCGAACGCCTCGGCGAGGGCGGCGAGAAGCCGCTCCGCCTCATCGCGCTGACCGTCGGCGAGAAGCCTCGCCAGCGGGCCGGCACCGCCGCCGGTGAGCAGGATCAGCCCGGCCGCGTGCTGGCACAGCGTGTCGAGCCCGACCTGGGGCCGCAGCCCGGGCTCGGTGTGCAGAAAGCCAGCCGAGGACAGGCGCTGGAGATTATCGAGCCCGACGGCATCCTGCGCCAGCAGCACCAGCGTTTCCGGCGGCAGGCGCGGATTGTCCAGGCGCGTCAGCGCGAGCTGGCAGCCGATGATCGGCTGCACGCCCTTCGCCACGGCGGCCTGGCTGAACTCGAGCGCGCCGAACAGATTGCCGCTGTCCGTGAGCGCCACCGCCGGCATGCCGGCCTCGCGGGCCAGCGCGGGCAACTTCTCTGCCTTGATCGCCCCTTCGCTGAGCGAATAGGCGGAATGCACGCTGAGATGGACGAAATCGGCGCGCGCCATCGGCTCAGCCCGGTTCGATCAGCCCGTCGCGCAGGCGCACCGTGCGGTCCATGCGCTGGGCCAGGTCGGCGTTGTGCGTGGCGATGAGTGCCGCGACACCGTGGTGGCGGACCACATCGAGCAGCGCATCGAACACGAATTCAGCGGTGTGCACATCGAGATTGCCGGTCGGCTCGTCGGCGAGCAGCAACCCGGGCGCGTTGGCGAGCGCGCGCGCGATGGCGACACGCTGCTGCTCGCCGCCGGAGAGCTTGCCCGGCAGATGGGTGAGCCGCGCCGAGAGGCCGAGCATGCCGAGCAGTTCGGCGGCATGGGCGAGCGCCGCGCGTCGCGTCCGCCCAGCCAGGATCTGCGGCAGGGCGACA
Organism: Pseudomonadota bacterium; assembly: GCA_021805485.1. The sequence goes on along the minus strand of JAJZFF010000633.1, from coordinate 3,630 downwards.
TTCTCCTGGGCGGTGAATTCGCCGAGCAGGTGGTGGAACTGGTAGACGAAGCCGATGCGGTCGCGGCGGATGCGCGTGCGCTCCGCGTCCGCCAGCGCCGCGGCATCGCGCCCGTCGACGAGAACGCTGCCGCCATCGGGCTTTTCCAGCAGGCCCGCGAGATGCAGCAAGGTGGATTTGCCGCTGCCGGAGGGGGCGACGAGGGCGACGATCTCGCCCGCCCGCAATGTCAGATCGGCGCCGCACAGCACCGGCAGCGCCCCACCCTCGGTGCGGAAGACGCGCCGCACCGCGCGCAGCACCAGCGGGTCACTCATGCCGCAGCGCCTCGATCGGATCGGTGCGCGCCGCACGCCAGCTCGGATAGAGCGTGGCGACGAGCGAAAGCCCCAGCGCCATGGCGATGATCTGCGTCACCTCGTGCCAATCCAGCCGTGCCGGCAGATGCGTCAGGTAGTAGACCTCCGGGTTGAATACCTGCGCCCCCGTCGCCGCCTCCACCCAGCCCTGGATGGTGCGGATGTTGTGGCAGAAGACGACGCCGAGCGCGGTGCCGGCGAGAGTGCCGGTGACCCCGACGGAGGCGCCGCACATCAGGAAGATGCGCATCACCGCCCCCTGGCCGGCGCCGATGGTGCGCAGCACGGCGATGTCGCGCGTCTTGTCCTTGACCATCATGATCAGCGAGGAGACGACGTTGAAGGCGGCCACGAGGATGATCAGGGTCAGGATCAGAAACATCACGTTCTGCTCGACCTGGACCGCGGCGAAGAAACTGTCGTTGCTGTGCTGCCAGTCGACGATGCGGATCGGCAGGTCGCCGAGCGCGTCGCGGATCGCGTCGCTGACCTCGCCGACGCGCAGCGGATCGCGCACCCGCACCTCGATCTGCGTCACCGCGCCCTTGGACTGGAAGAAGATCTGCGCGGCCTGCAGCGGCAGGAACACGTAGTTGCTGTCATATTCGTTGAGGCCGACCTGGAAGATGGCGACCACCTTGTAGGCGCGCACGCGCGGCACGGTGCCGAACGCGGTCGCCGCCCCCTGCGGGGAGACCAGCGTGAGCGAATCGCCGACGCGCAATCCGAAGCGCTGGGCAAGGCCGACACCGATGGCGATGGCATCCTCGCCGGTGAAACCATCGAGCGAGCCGGCGCGGATGTTGCGGCTGACGGCGCTCAGGGCACGCAGATCGGCCGGCGCGATGCCGCGGACGAGGCCGCCGGTGCCACCCCGATCGGTGGTCAGCAGCGCCTGGCCATCGACCACCGGCACCGCCGAGACGACATCGCCCATGGCGCGCAGCCGCGCCACGAGCGAATCGTAGTCGCGCAGCGGCGCGCCCTCGGCATAGATACCGAGATGGCCGTTGAGGCCGAGGATGCGGTTGAGCAGATCGACCTTGAATCCGCCCATGACGCTCATGACGATGATGAGCGTCGCGACGCCGAGCGCGATGCCGACGAGGGAAAACCCGGCGATCACCGAAACGAACCGCTCGCCGCGCCGCGAGCGCAGATAGCGGCCGGCGACCATGCGCTCGAAGCTGTTGAACATGCTCAGCCCAGCCGCGCCAGCGCCTCGTCGAGGGAAAGGTCCGCGCGTTCGCCGCTGGCCCGGCGCTTCAGTTCAACCCGGCCGGCGGCCGCGCCGCGCGGCCCGACGATGATCTGCCACGGATGGCCCATGAGATCGGCGTCGGCGAACTTCACCCCGGCGCGCTCGGCGCGGTCGTCATACAGCACGCCAGTGCCGAGCCTCTCATAAAGCTCGTCGCAGGCACGGTCGCAAACGGCGTCACCCGGCTTTAGGTTGAGGATGACGGCACGGAACGGGGCGACGCTGTCGGGCCAGATGATGCCCTGCGCGTCGTGCGACGCCTCGATGATGCCGCCGACAAGGCGGCTGACGCCGATGCCGTAGCTGCCCATCTCGGGATGCAGCGGCGCGCCGTCCGGCCCGGCCACGGCGAAGCCCATCGAGGCGCTGTATTTGGTGCCGAAATAGAAAATGTGGCCGACCTCGATGCCACGGCCCTCGCGCCGGTCGGCCTCCGGCACGCGCTGGAAGGCGGTGGCGTCGTGCTTCTCGTCGGTGGCGGCGTAGTGGCTCGTCATCAGCGCGGTGAAGCGGGCGAGATCGCTGTCCGAGGCGTGATCGAAATTGCCGCCCGAGTAGTCGATCGCCTCGAAGGCGGCGTCGTAGAAGACCTGGCTCTCCCCGGTCGGGGCCAGGATGATGAATTCGTGGCTGAGGTCTCCCCCGATCGGCCCGGTCTCCGCTTGCATCGGGATCGCCTTGAGCCCCATGCGCTGGAACGTGCGCATGTAGGCCAGCATCATTTGCCGGTAGCTGCGCACCGCGCCCGCATGGTCGAGGTCGAAGCTGTAGGCGTCCTTCATGAGGAATTCGCGTCCGCGCATGACGCCGAAACGCGGCCGCACCTCGTCGCGGAACTTCCACTGGATATGGTACACCGACTGCGGCAGCTCGCGATAGGAGCGCACCGACTGGCGGAAAATGTCGGTGATCATTTCCTCGTTGGTCGGCCCGTAGAGCAGTTCGCGATCGTGGCGGTCGCGGATGCGCAGCATCTCCTTGCCATATCCGTCATAGCGCCCGCTTTCGCGCCATAACTCGGCGGGCTGGATGGTCGGCATGAGCAGCTCCTGGGCGCCGATCGCGTCCTGCTCCTCACGCACGATGCGGGCGATGTTGTTGAGCACGCGCAGCCCGGCGGGCAGCCAGGCGTAGATGCCGGCGGCGGTCTGGCGCACCAGACCGGCGCGCAGCATCAGCCGATGCGAGGCGATCTGCGCCTCGGCCGGGGTTTCCTTGAGCGTGGGGATCAGGCAGCGGGAGAGGCGCATCGGCGATGGCATCCAGAATGGGGACAAGATGGGGGGCAGGGGCGGACGCACCCTACAGGCGCCCGCGCCGGGCCGGAAGCCCGGCCGCGAGTCGCGTGGAATGGGTCGATTGTGCATTGCACAAGATGGTTAGTGATCACAAATTCGTGAGGTCGTCGCTGAATCCGGTCAGACCAGGGTGACTTGGCGCGCCAGCCGCTGTAACAAGCTGATGCTTCACGTTGCCGAGGGGAAAGACCCGGGCGCGAGCCAAGTTTGGGGAGGAGACAGGCTTGGCGCGGCAGGATGGGGGCGATCCTCCTCCTGCCGTTTTAGCGTACGGGCCCGCTTGATTGGCGCGCGTAGCGCGACTGCGCGGCTTCCCTTGGGCCGCTTCCCTCGGGCACCCTCCGTTCAGAAGCCGAACATATGGTCGAGCGAGAAGCCGCCGCCCGCGTTCATCAGCCCGTGATAGCCGAATAGGCGGCAGGTCGTGTCGCGGACGATGACGTAGCCGCCCTCGCCGGCGGCGCGGAGCGCCTCGGCCCCGAACACCGCGTCGGCGAAGACCAGTGCCGAGCCCGAGCAGGGGATCGCCAGCGGCTTCTCCGCCAGCGGCCGGCCGGCTGTGTCATGCAGCACCAGCCGGGTCTCCGACCGCGCCCGCCACGGCGCCGATGCCGGATAGATCAGCAGCGTGAAGGCGCGCATGCCCTCGCCGCCCAGACGCAGGAAGAGGCGCGTCGAGAGGCCCGGCGGCGGGCCGGAATAGGATTGCGGT
>JAJZFF010000138.1 GCA_021805485.1 Pseudomonadota bacterium | reverse complement strand
GGAACGTCGTCGGTATATTGTCCAGCGCCGCGCAGCAGCCGCGAATCCTCGACGCGCTTGACCGGCTGGGCAAGACCGAATTTCACCATGATCGATTCCTCATCTTCCAGTTGCTGACGGCGGCCGCGGCGCGCCGTCCCTGCGCTCAGGATATGGGGAGGTCGGGAAAATACAATAGACTGACAGACCGACACGGCAACGGCGATTTGCCCTCGGCGCGAAACCGACCATATGCACACGAGAGAATGTGTTCGGAGACCGGCCACTGGCCGAAAAGGAGCAGACATGCAGATCAATGCCGATCTTCGCCAGCCGGCACTCGTCGAATCGGAGGCGCTCGACTGGATCGCCTCGCCGATGGCCGGCGTCGAGCGCCGGATGCTGGAGCGCGACGGCGGCGAGGTGGCGCGGGCGACCTCGCTGGTGCGCTACGCGCCGGGTTCGGCCTTCAGCCCGCACCGTCATGACGAGGGCGAGGAATTCCTGGTGCTGGACGGCGTGTTCTCGGACGAAACCGGAGACTTCCCGCGCGGCCATTACGTGCGCAATCCGCCCGGCTCGCGGCACACGCCCTCCAGCGCGCCGGGCGCGACCATCCTGGTGAAGCTGCGGCAGATGCCGCCGGAAGAGGCAGCCCCGGTGCGGATCGACACCACCGATCCCGGGCTCTGGCGCGAGCGGGCGCCGGGGTGGTCGGAAGCGCTGCTTTTCTCCGCCCCCTGGGAGCAGGTGGACATGATCCGCCTCGCCGCCGGCATCGAGACAATGGAACAGGCCTATCCGCGCGGCGTCGAGATTTTCGTGGTCGAGGGGTCGATCGCGCGGGGTGGCGCGGCGCTCGGCGCCGGCACCTGGCTGCGGCTACCCGCCGGCAGCCGGCTCGCGCTGTCCAGCGCCGACGGGGCGCTGCTCTACCGCAAGAGCGGCCATCTGCCGGCTTCCGCCTGACGCCAATGCACGACCTGATCGTGGTCGGGGCGGGCCTCGCCGGGCTCGCCCTCGCGGCGCGGGCGCAGCAGGAGGGCCAGTATGTCGCGGTGATCGAGGCGCGTTCGCGAATCGGCGGGCGCAGCCTCGGACACCGGACGGCGGCAGGTAGCTACGATCTCGGACCTGCCTGGATCTGGCCTTCCATTCAGCCGCGCGTGGCACAAGCCGCCGCCGCCTTCGGTCTCCGGCTGCATCGCCAGGCGGATGAAGGCGGTTTCGTGTTCCAGGACAGCGACGGAACGGTCCAGCGCCTGCCCCACGGCTTCGCGCAGGAGCCGCCGAGCATGCGGATCGATGGCGGGACCGCCGCCCTCGCCGAAGGATTCGCCGCGCGCCTCGCCCCCGGCACGATCCGGCTTGGCAACCGGGTGGACCGGCTGATCCTCGATCCGGACGGGGTCAGCGTCGAGGCCGGGGCTTCGCGGCTCCGGGCGCGGCGCGTGGCGCTGGCGCTGCCGCCACGGCTGGCGGCGATGATCGGATTTGAGCCCGCCCTGCCCGCCTCGGCGCTGCGGCAGCTGGAGGCGGTGCCGACCTGGATGGCCGGGCACGCCAAGGCGCTGGCGATTTTCGACGCGCCGGTCTGGCGCGCTTCCGGCCTGTCCGGCGGGGCCTTCAGCCGGTGCGGACCACTGGGCGAGATACACGACGCCAGCCTGCCCGGTGCTGCGGACGAGGCGGCGCTGTTCGGCTTCTTCGCCTGGCCGGCCGCGATGCGGGCGGCGCGCCGGGCAAGGCTGGAGGATGCGGTATGCGCCCAACTCGCGGCGCTGTTCGGTCCGGCGGCAGGGTCACCACGCGCGCTGCTGATCCAGGACTGGTCGGCCGATGATCTGACCGCGACAGCGGCCGACGCCACGCCGCTGGTCGGGCATCCGGCCTATTCGCCGCTCGCCCTGCCCGCGCCCTGGGGCGGGCGCGTCCTGCTCTCAGGGTCGGAGAGCGCGCCGGAATTCGGCGGCTATCTTGAGGGCGCGCTAGAAGCCGCCGAGGCAGCCGCCGCCATGAATGCGCAACATGGCGGCGGCCTTCCCGCGGCGGGCGCGGCAGCCGGGCGTTAGGCCCGGCCGCTGCGCATCCGCCGGAGGCGGAGGATGGTGTCGATGGTGATCGCGGCCAGCAGGATCAGCCCCTCGACGATGAAGCGCACCGATGAGGCGGCGCCGAGCAGGTTCATGCCGTTGCTGACACTCGCGATCACCAGCGCGCCGAACAGAGCGCCATAGACGCTGCCGCGCCCGCCGAACAGCGAGGTGCCGCCGATCACCGCCGCGGCGACGGCGTTCAGCATGATGTCGCCATTGCCGACCGAGGCGGAGGCGACACCAAGGCGGGCGGCATCGAGATAGCCGGCGAGGCCGACGAGGAAGCCGGCGATGATGAACACCGCGAGCTGGATTCCCTTCACCGAGATGCCGGCGCGGCGTGCCGCCTCGGCATTGCCGCCGACGGCATAGAGATGCCGGCCGAAGCGGGTGGACTTGGTGACGAAGGCCGAGGCGAACAGGGCGATCAGGAAGATCATCAGCAGGAACGGCACGCCTCGATAGGCGTTCAGCATGAACACCGCGCCGAACAGCATGATGGCGACGCCAATCAGACGCATGGTCGCGGCAAACCCGCCCTCGTGGCCACTGGCGGCGCGCTTGCGGATGCCGCCCAGCGTGACCGCGGCATAGGCGCCGAACAGCAGGACGCTCATGACCCAGGACCAGAGCGGATCGAGATTCAGCGTGCCGATCGCGGTCGTGAAGGCATCGGCCAGCGGCACCGAGCCTCCATGCGGCGTGAGGATGCCGAGCGTGAGGCCCTCGGCGATCATGCCGCCGCCAAGGGTCACGACGAAGCTCGGCACGCCGATGCGAGAGACCACCATGCCCTGGAGGAAGCCGAGGCCGGTCGCCAATGCGATTCCAAGCACGATGCCAATCCCGACCGGCAGGTGAAAGAATACCGTCGCCAGCGAGAACACCGATGCGGCGAGAACCGAGTTCCAGCCGATCGACAGGTCGATCATGCCGAGCAGGATGATATAGATTTCCGCGAGCGCCAGCGTGCCGGTGACGACGATCTGCGCCGCGAGATTGGAGAGGTTGCGCGGGGTGAGGAAGTTGGCGTTCAGCGTCTCGAAGACGATCCAGATGACGATCAGCGCCGCGATCACCGGCAGCATGCCGAGATCGGTCGAGTTGGCCACCCCGTGCAGCCAGCGCCTGAACGGGGATTTCTGCTCGGATTTCTGCTCCGGGGGCTGCACGGTGCTGCTCATGCCATGGCTCCTGCCGCGCCGGTTCCGGGGATTGCGAGCGTGCCGGTGATGGCGCCGACCACCTGCTCCGGTGTCACGTCGCTCTTGCGGGCCTGCATCACCGTGGCGCCGAGGCGCAGCACGGCGATGTTGTCCGCCACCTGGAAGACGTTCTGCATGTTGTGGGTGATGAGGATGACGCCATAGCCCTGCTCGGCGAGGTCTCGCACGAGGCGAAGCACCTCCGCCGTCTGGGCGACGCCGAGGGCGGCGGTGGGTTCATCCATGATGACGAGCTTCGAATCCCACAGGACGGCGCGGGCGATGGCGACCGCCTGGCGCTGCCCGCCGGAGAGCGAGGCCACCGGCGTGTCGAGCGCGGGCAGGTTGATCCGCAACGTCTTCAGCACGCGCCGCGCTTCGAGTTCCATATCGACATCGCGCAGGACATGGGGGCCGAGCGCGGTGGGCGTGCTGACGAGTTCACGGCCGAGATAGAGATTGGCGCAGATGCCCAGATTGTCGCAGAGGGCGAGGTCCTGGTACACGGTCTGGATACCCAGCGCCGTCGCCTCGGAAGGATGGCGGATGGAGACCGGCCTTCCCTCGAGCAGGATTTCTCCCTCGTCGATCGGCGCGACACCGGCGATCGCCTTGATGGTCGTGGATTTGCCCGCGCCGTTGTCGCCAAGCAGGGCGGTCACCTCGCCGCGGCGTACGGTGAAGTTCACGTCGCGCAGGGCGACCACGGCGCCGTAGCGCTTTTGCAGGCCGCGCACCTCCAGCAGGGGTGCTGCGGCGGGTTCAGCCGCGATTGCCGCACTCATCTCTTATCCTCCCAGGAAAACGGCGGACGCACGGGGCGTCCGCCGCGCCGTCAATAGTCCCGGATCAGGCGCCGTGGGCCTTGCAGATCTTGCCCTGGGCCGCGGGGCCCACACAGATCGCCTTCCAGGTGGTATAGCCCGACTTGATCACCGAGCCGGCGATGTTCGCCTTGGTGACCACGAGCGGCTTCAGCAGGACCGACGGGACGTTGATCATCTTGTTGTTGGTCTTGCCGTTGAGCAGGCCGGCCGGCGGTTTCGTGTCGGTCGCGACCGCAACCGCGAGTTCCGCCGCCGCGGCGGCTTCCTCGGGGACATATTTGAACACGGTCATCGACTGCAGGCCTTCGAGGATGAAGGTCAGGCCGCCATTGGTCGCATCCTGGCCGGTCACCGGCACCTTGCCGGCGAGGCCGACCGCCTGCAGCGCGCGGATCACGCCGGAAGCCGTGCCGTCATTCGCGGCGAGGACGGCATTGACCTTGTTGTGCAGCCGGGTGAGTGCCTGCTGGCTTTCCTCGAACGCGTTCTGCGGGCTCCAGTCCGGCGTCATCACCGAATATGCGAGGTGCAGCTTGCCCGACTTGAACAGCGGGCCGAGCACGTTCATCGCGCCCTTGCGGAAGTCGAACGCGTTCGGATCGGTCGGCGCGCCGTTGATCATCATCACGCTGCCGCCGGGCTTGGTGTGCTTGGCGATGTATTCGCCCTGCAACTCGCCGACCTTCGTGTTGTCGAAGGAGACGTAGTAATCGGGCTTCGAATCCTGGATCAGGCGGTCGTAGGAAATGACCTTCACATGGTTGCGCGCGGCGTAATTGACGATCGCGGCACCGGCCTTGCCGTCGACCGGATCGACGACGAGGACGTCGGCACCGTTCGAGATCGCGGATTCGGCCTGGTTGAGCTGGGTGTCGGGGCTCGAATTGGCGTTGCTGACGATCAGCTTCGCGTTCGGGTCGGCCGCATGCGCCATCTTGATGAACCAGGGACGGTCGACCTGCTCGTAGCGCGGCGAGGAATTCTCGGGCAGCAGGAAGGCAATCGTGGTCTTCTTGCTGCTGATCTGGTGCACGGAAGGCTGGGTGACCGACTGGGCGTGCGCGGCCGTCAGGCCGAAGGCGGCAACCGCCAGCGCGGACGCGGCAATGATCGTCGGGAATGCGATTTTCATGGTGTTTCCTCTTCCAAGAAATGATGGATCCAATTCCGGTCCTCCGCCGAACCGCGGAGCTCCAATTAATTTGACCCTTGTAGTAAATCGGTTGCTATCGTGAAGCCCGAACCATTGTCAAGCGGGAAATGCAGACTTGTCGCAGACGCTCGGCCGGCGATGCCCTATTGCTTCGGTTCGTCGATCTCGCGCAGCTCGCCGGAACGCACGCTCTCCATCGCATTGTCGAGAATCCGCAGGATGGTCTCGTCGGGCAGCGAGGCGCTCAGCAGGTTCAGCGCGCCGCCCAGCAGGGCGGAGGCAATGGCAATGGTCGGGATCTCCTTTTCGACCATGTGATGGACGAGTTGGTCGATGATCTGTCCGGCTTCGAGGATCTGCGCCTCGGTGGCTTGTTGCTGCATCTGATCATTCCCTTGCGTCATGAAATCGGGGGGCGGCGGCCGGCCTCAGGCCGGAGTCGTCGCGGGGCGGAGGGGAAGCTCGCGGGTGCGCGGGCCGGTGGCGAGGTCCTGTTCGGCCGAGGCCGCCTCGATCTGCTCGGACTGCGCGGCCCACATCGCGGCGTAGATGCCGCCGGCGGCGAGCAGCGAGGCATGGGTGCCCCGTTCGACGATATTGCCGTCGCGCAGGACGAGGATCTCGTCGGCGTCGATCACCGTGGAGAGGCGATGGGCGATCACCAGCGTGGTACGGTCGCGCGCCACCTGCCGCAGCGCCGCGCCGATATCCTGCTCCGTCGCGGTGTCGAGAGCGCTGGTCGCCTCGTCGAGAATCAGCAGGCGAGGGTCCTTGAGGATGGTGCGGGCGATGGCGACGCGCTGCTTCTCGCCGCCCGAGAGCTTCAGGCCACGCTCGCCGACGGTGGTGGCATAGCCTTGCGGCAACGACATGATGAAGTCGTGGATCTGGGCAAGGCGGGCCGCGCGCTCGACCTCGGCGTCCGACGCGCCGGGGCGGCCATAGGCGATGTTGTAGCGGATGCTGTCGTTGAACAGCACGGTGTCCTGCGGCACGACGCCGATCGCCGCGCGCAGGCTCGCCTGCGTCAGGTCGCGCACATCGATGCCATCGACCAGCACGGCGCCCTCGCTTACGTCGTAGAAGCGGAACAGCAGCCGCGAAATGGTCGACTTGCCCGACCCCGTCGGCCCGACCAGGGCGATCTTGCGGCCGGGCTCGGCGCGGAACGAGATGCCGTGCAGGATCTCACGATCGGGGCTGTAGCCGAAGCGGACATCGACGAACTCGACCGGCACGGGCGCCCCTCTCGCTGGCAAGGTTTCCGCACCCGCCCGATCGGAGATTTCCTGCGGCGTTCGGAGCAGCGAAAACATCTGCTCCATGTCGACCAGGCCCTGTTTCAGCTCGCGATAGACGAAGCCGACAAAGTTGAGCGGCTGGTAGAGCTGGATCAGGTAGGTGTTGACCAGCACGAACTGGCCCACATTCAGCCGCCCGGCGACAACCCCGTTCGCCGCCATCAGCATCAGCGCGGCGAGGCCGGCGGCGATGATCGCCGCCTGGCCGAGATTGAGCGCGTTGAGCGTGACCTGGGAGCGGACAGCCGCCGTCTCGTAGGCGGCGAGGCTCGCGTCGAACCGCACGCTTTCATGCGCCTCGTTGCCGAAATACTTCACCGTCTCGAAATTCAGCAGGCTGTCGATCGCCTTGGTCTGGGCGGCGTTGTCGGTCTCGTTCATCTGGCGACGGAACTTGATGCGCCACGAGGTAAAGCCGAAGGTGAAGCCGAGATAGCCGCCGACCGCGACCAGGGTGATCGCGGCGTATTTCCAGTTGAACATGTGCCAGAGGATGCCGACCGTCAGCAGCAGTTCGATCAGCGTCGGCACCACGTTGAACACCGCAAGCCGCAGCACCGTCTGGATGCCCGTGGTGCCGCGCAGGATGATGCGCGAGAGCCCGCCGGTCTGCCGGTCGAGATGAAAGCGCATCGAGAGGTTGTGCAGGTGCTCGAAGGTCTCTCGGCTGATCACCCGTGCCGCACGCTGCTGCACGGCGGCAAAGAGGGCATCGCGCAACTCGCCGAAGCCCGACGAGGCGATGCGCACCAGCGCATAGGCGACGATCAGCGCCGCGGGCACGGCAAGTGGGCCGGCCTTGACCGACAGCACATCCACCGCGCGCGCATAGAGGATCGGGATGGTGACGGTCGCAACCTTGGCGAGCACCAGGCAAAGGGACGCGAGCACGACGCGGACGCGTAATCCGGGCTCGCGCTTGGGCCAGAGATAGGGCAGCAGCGAGCGCACGGTGGCGAGGCTGCTTTCGCTCTTGGCAATGTCGACGGTTCGGGCCATGTCCGGCAGATGGCATGCGGTTCACGAAATGCAAATGGCCGGCACTGAGGAGCAGGTATCGGCGGCGCTGCTCGAACGCATCGCGCGGTGCCGCACGGCGGTCCTGCCGGGACGGCGGATTCCGCTTCATATCGGGGACGAGCCGGTCGGCTATGTCGGCGCCGCACTTGCCGCGGACCTTGCCTTCTATGCGCTTTCTCATCCCGGCGGGCTGAGCATTCCGCCGGCAGAGGCCGCGCGGCTGAACGCGGTGGCGACCCCGCTCGGCCCGGCGCACGGTTTCCGCACGCGGGGCGAGTTGTTCGACGTGCGCAGCCGGATCGACGGACCGGTGCTCGCGACGCTCGATCGCGGGGCGCTGCCCGCCTTCGGGGTCATCGGCGTCGGCGTGCATCTGAACGGCTATGTGCGGCGGGCGGACGGGCCGCATCTGTGGATCGGCCGGCGGAGCGCGACGAAGAAGCTCGATCCCGGCAAGCTGGACAACCTGGTCGGCGGCGGCGTCTCCGCCGGGATGGGCGCGTTCGACACGCTGGCGAAGGAAGCCGCCGAGGAGGCGAGCATTCCCGCCGGCATGATCGCCGAAGCGCGGCCCGTCGCGCGGATCGCCTATGACATGGAGCGGCCGGAGGGGCTGCGGCGCGACCTGCTGGTCTGCTACGACCTCGAGCTGGACGAGTCGTTCCGCCCCGAAGCGGCGGATGGCGAGGTGGAATCCTTCAGCC
>JAJZFF010000087.1 GCA_021805485.1 Pseudomonadota bacterium | reverse complement strand
CACTCCAGTGCTCGCGCAGACGGAAATTTTCCCGCGTGCCCGCATCAGAACCGTTGGAGCGATTTGAATGAAAGTCAAAGTGATCAGAGCGGCATCAATGCGCGAGGCATTCGCGGAGGCTCATCGTATCCTCGGTCCCGATGCGCTGATACTCGATAGCCGCCGTCGAGGACGCGAGTTCGAGATCACGGTCGCACTGGACCCTGAGCTGCCGCCTGATCCGGCCAACCCCTGGCGCCAGGCTTTGTCTTTCCATGGCATTCCGGCGCACATCGCGTCTGCCTGGGCAGACCAGCCGCCCGACGCCGCCGTTGCTGGCAGCCTGTCGTTTGGGAAGCTTGATTTCGACCGACCGTTGGTCATTGCGGGACCGCCAGGCGCCGGCAAGACGATGACGACAGTTAAACTGGCGACACGATTTGTTCTTGCTGGTGTCCGTCCAACAGTAATTAACGCCGACCAGAACCGGGCCGGTGCATCAGCGCAGTTGGCCGCACTGTGTCGCATCCTGCGCGCCGAGTTCATCGACACGGCTTCGAAAAAGGGTGGAATGCGGCGTCGTCCGGCAAGCCGCCGTCCGACGCTGATCGATTTGCCTGGGATGGATCCGTTCGACAAATCTGAAATGGACAATTTGCGATCGATGGTTGAGGAAGTCTCTGGCGTTGCCGCGCTGGTAATGCCCGCGGGACTTGATGCGGCCGACAGCGTGGAAATTGCTTCTCGCTTTCATGAGGCGGGTGCGACGGCTCTGATTCCGACGCGCCTTGATGTGTCGCGCCGCCTTGGTGGCCTTGTTGCCGCGGCAGGCTCCGTGCCGCTCCAGCTAACCGAGGCCGGCACGTCTGGTCGCGTCAGCGATGCGCTCGAAACGGTCACGCCAGCCTTTCTGGTCCGGCGCCTGCTTGATGCCGGTCGTGTTCAGGAGCCGGTCGCCAATGCAGCCTGAGACCTCCCTCGTCGGCCGAGGGAGACCTCTGCATGTCAATGCGCGGGAACAGCGAGCCCGTGAGAAGTCGAATGCCCGGCAGCGGCCACGCGTGATCGCGATCGCGTCCGGAAAAGGTGGGGTCGGCAAGACGTGGCTGACGTTGTCGCTGGCTCAGGCCATGAGTGCGAGGCGCGCGCGCATCCTGGTATTGGATGCCGATTTCGGTCTCGCAAACGCCGATATTCAACTCGGCCATCTCGCTGCGACCGATATTGGCGCAATCCTGCGTAACGAGGCGTCCCTCGCAGAAAGCATCGTGCCGGTGGAGCGGGGCGGGTTCGACCTTTTGGCTGGGGAGGCCGGTTCAGGTGCGTTTTCCGGCCTCGATCCGGTCATCGTCGAGCGGCTTGTCTGCAGGTTGGTCGATTGTGATGCTAACTACGACGTCTTGTTGTGCGATCTTGGCACTGGCGTCGAGCCCGCGGCGCGCCATCTGGCGGCGTTGGCTGATACGCTTGTTCTGATTTCCACAGGCGATCCGACGAGCCTGACCGATGGCTACGCCGTCCTCAAACTGCTCCAGCGTGACCGGAATGATCGCGGCGAGCCGGTCGATGCTAGGATTGTGATCAATCAGGTCGACACCGATCGCGCTGGCCGGCGCGCTCATGCGGCACTCGCCCGCGCGGCGCGAGGGTTCCTGCGCCTCGATCCGCCGCTGCTCGGCATCATCCAGCGCGACGAGAATGTCAGCGAGGCGATTCGCGGCCAGCGACTGTTTCTTTCGGAATTTCCGAAATCCTCTACAGCGGCAACCGTTCAATCGATTGCCCGTCGGTTGCTCGCGAAATAGGCTGGCCGGTACCCGTGGCGGCAATCTTAGGCTGGCGTCTTTCGCTGGCCCGGCCGAGTAGCCAGCGGGTGGTGCTCCTCCACCAGCTTTTGCAGCCGTTCCGCGAGAACGTGGGTGTAGATCTGGGTCGTCGAGATATCGGCGTGGCCGAGCAGGGTCTGCAGGCTGCGCAGATCAGCGCCGCGCGCCAGGAGGTGGGTCGCAAAGGCGTGGCGCAGGCTGTGGGGTGAGAGGCGGGCAGGGTCGATCCCCGCCATGACCGCGACCCTCTTGAGCTGCCGTGCGAAGGCTTGGCGCGTCATCGGAAATCCCATGCGGCGTCCCGGGAACAGGTGCCGGCTGGGGCGTTTCCGGTTCATTTCACGTAATCTGGCCGCAGCATCTCGAGCGGCGGCGGAGAGCGGCACGATGCGCTCCCGCCCCCCTTTACCCTTGATCAGCAAGGCAGAGGCATCGGTGGACAGAGCATTTGCGGGCAGCACGAGAAGCTCGGAAATTCGCATGCCGGTGGCGTAAAGTATTTCCAGTCCCGCCTCGGCGACCCGTCCGGCTTGACCGGGCATTGCCGCCGCGGCGGTGAGCAGTGCGTCGACCTCCGCCTCGCTGATCGTCTTTGGCAGTGTGCGCGCAAGTTTCGGTGACGAAGTCAGGGCCGTCGGATCATCGGCACGTTGCCCGTCACGCAGCAGGAAGCGCTGGAACTGCCTCAGGGATGACAGGCGGCGCGCCTGAGTGCGCGCGGAAAGTCCAGCCGTGGCGAGGCCGCCGAGATAGTCGGCCACGCTTGCCGCGTCGGCTTCGGCTGGTCCATGCCCACGAGAGGCGCAGAACGCCGCAAAGTCTGCGAGATCGGCTTGATACGCAAGAATAGTATTCCGCGCCGCGCCGCGCTCTGCGACCATTGATTCAAGGAAGGCCTCGATATGCCGCTCTAGTGCCATCGTGTTTTTGTGGTAAGCCGCAGCACAATGTTCGACAAGAGTTTTCATTCACCCGGCCTTCCTGTCGCCTTGCCGATGCGCAGCATCGTGCTGATCGGACTGATGGGGGCTGGCAAGTCGGCGGTCGGCCGCCGGCTCGCGGCCCAACTGGCCCTGCCGTTTCACGATTCCGATGCCGAGATTGAGGCGGCCGCGGGCAAGACGGTTGCGGATATTTTCGCTTCAGAAGGCGAAGCCGCCTTCCGGGCGCGCGAAAGGGCCATGATTGCCGAGCTTTTGGCCGGTCCGCCGATCGTTCTGGCGACCGGCGGCGGCGCCTTCATGGACCCCGAGACCCGCGCAGTGATTGGCGCGCGGGCCATTTCCGTCTGGCTGCGGGCGACGCTCGACGTGCTTCTGGCCCGGGTGCGCGGCCGCACCCATCGGCCACTGCTTAATCAGGGCGACCCTGCCGAAATCCTGTCCCGGCTTTCCGCGCTGCGTGCGCCGGTCTATGCCGAAGCGGACATCATCGTTGACAGTACCGAGGCCCCGCCTGACATGACCACCGAGACCGTTGCCGCTGCCATCGCTCGCCACGCGCCCGAGCGGACCATTCGGATCGAGCTTCCCGATGCCGGCTATGACGTGGTGATCGGCCGCGGATTGCTCGATGGCGCGGGTGTCCGTCTCGCCGCAGCCCTGCCGTCGCGTCGCGCCGTGGTGGTGACCGACGCGAACGTGGCGCAGACACATCTGCCGCGACTCGAACGCGCGCTTGACGATGCGGGCTTCATCCACGACCGGATCGTGGTTCCGCCGGGCGAAGGATCAAAAAGCCTCTCCCGTTTTGCCGCACTGGTTGAGGACATTCTTGCCCTGAAGCCGGAGCGGCAGACCGCGATCATCGCGCTTGGCGGCGGCGTCATCGGCGATCTGGCCGGGTTCGCTGCTTCCAGCGTGCTGCGCGGGCTGCCCTTCGCGCAGGTTCCGACCTCGCTGCTCGCGCAGGTTGATTCCAGCGTCGGTGGCAAGACCGGCGTCAATTCGCGCCACGGCAAGAACCTGATCGGCGCGTTTCATCAGCCGCGTCTTGTCGTCATCGACAGCGATACGTTGGCCACCCTGTCGCGGCGCCAGGCCGCCGCAGGCTATGCTGAAATCGTCAAGGCGGGGCTCATCGCCGATCCCGCGCTCTATGAATGGTGCGAAGCCCATGGCGCCGCGCTGCTTGGTGGCGACCAGGGCTTGCAGGAAGAAGCGATTGCCCGCGCTGTTGCCTTCAAGGCGCAGGTGGTGATGGCCGATCCGCGCGAGCAGGCCAAGCGGGATGGCCGCGCGCTGCTCAATCTCGGCCACACTTTCGCTCACGCCTTCGAGGCCGAGACCGGTTATGGCGAGGCGCTGCTGCACGGCGAGGCGGTGGCGATCGGCATGGTTTGCGCTTTCGACCTCTCGGCCCGTCTTGGTTATTGCGATGCGGGAATCGTTCCGCGCATTGCCGCGCATCTGGACGAGGTCGGCCTTCCGCACCGGATCGGCGGCTGGAACGCGGAAGCGCTGCTCGGCCACATGCAGAGCGACAAGAAGATGCGGGACGGCAGGCTAGCCTTCGTTTTGGCCCGTGGGATCGGCAGTGCGTTCACTAGCCGCGAGGTGCCGCAGGAAGCCGTTCGGGCAACGCTTGCGGCCTGTGGCGCGGGCTGATCGACGCCAATGTATACTCCGCCGGCTTTCGCCGAGGATGATCCCGCAATCATCGCGGCGATCATGCGCGCCTGCCGCTTGCCCGTTCTCGTCAGTGCCGGGGAGGCAGGGCTGGAGGCGACGCATCTGCCGCTGCTCCATTTTCCCGACCCGGCACCGCACGGTACGCTCGTCGGGCATCTCGCGCGCGCCAACCGCCAATGGCACGTGCTGCGCGATGGCGCGCCGGCCATGGCGATCTTCCAGGCGCATGATTTTTACGTCTCGCCCGGCTGGTATGCGACCAAGCGCGAGACTGGCCGCGTCGTTCCGACCTGGAATTACGAGGCTGTGCATCTGCAGGGCGCGGTCGAAATCATCGAGGATCCGATCCGGCTACGCGACATTGTCACTGCCTTGACCGACCGCGAAGAGGCGCCCCAGCCCAATCCATGGCATGTGGATGACGCACCAGAAGACTTCATTGCCGCCCAGCTCAAGGGCATTGTCGGTGTGGTGATGACGGTGCGTTCGGTCATCGCCAAGCGCAAGCTCAGCCAGAACCGCCCCCCGGCCGACCGCGCCGGCGTCATCGCCGCGCTCGCGGCGTCAGGCCGCGCCGAGGAAGCCGCCCTCATGCACGAACGGGAGGCAGCGGCGGATCGACCTGGCCCAGAACCCAGCCCTCGGTCGCGCGGATAACGGGTTCATTGCCGGGCAACCCGGCTTCTGTGCCATCCGGCGCGCCGTCGATCACCCGGATCAGCCCAAGCACGCCGAGCAGCGAGTCGAACGCGTCTTCTCCCTCTGGCCGAGCGCCAAAACCATCTTCGATCAATGCGACGAGATCCCGTGCGGGGGTGTGGCGGCAAGCCGCGAAATGCGCGCGGAGGGCCGGGGAAAGTGCCGAGCGGTCCTGCCGACGCCGCTTGCTGCCCACGAGTTTCAGTCCGGTCTGGACCATGGCTTCAGCCGGATAGGTTTCGGCGATGGCGACGCAGCCGGGAGCCAGAAGATCTGGCAGCGTGCCGGCGAAGGGCCAGAGCCGCAGCGGAACGTTCCGGGTAAAGGTTGGCAGCAGGCAGTCCCGCCAACCGGATAACGCTGCCTTGCCGCACTGGTTGGCGCCCATCGTCCAGAATAGCGGCGCGCCCGCCGGCCGCCGCGCGGTCCGGCAATCGACCGCGCGGCGCAATGCGGCGGCGTCATTCAGGCCGAGAGCGGCAGCGAGGCGTGCCATCTGCCCGGCACCGGCCATGCTCTTCAGCGGGTAGAACGGACGGGCCAGGCTGACCTCATCGAGGGTCGCACACGGGCGGAAGACACCATCTGCCGGATCGAGTCCGGCGAGCCAGACGGTGAAATCAGCGATGCCCGCAATATTCGAATAGGCGCGGGGCAGGCCGAGCGGGAAATCCACGCCGAGAACCACGGCAGCACCGGCGGCGCGGTCGAGCAGCCGCGCGGCAAGGGTTGTGGCATCGCCTACTTTCTCGGGCATGCCGATCTTCCAGAGACCGTCATCTCGCCGGGCGACGCTCATCCAGCGCTTGTCCGCGTTGACGCTCCAGTCGGCGTGAGCCGCGACAACAGGGCTTAACAAACTGTACGATTGACGCAATGAGGCTGCCATTGCCACGCCATTTTCCTGTGATCAGAGAATTGGCACATCATTCGAGGTCAATTCATGGACGACCGTTATCGCCCATCCATCCAGTTCCTGCATTGGTTGATCGCCCTGACCGTCATAGGGCTCGTCATTGCCGGGCTGCTTCTGCATTACGACCTGATTCCAAGATCCGTTCACAAGCCGCTCGCCTTCCTGCACATGAGTTTCGGTCTTGCCATTCTGGCGCTGATGCTGGTCCGCCTTTTCATCCGGCGGCGCACCGGCGCGCCGGAGTTGCCCGAGGAAATCGGCCGGCCGTTCCGGATCGCTGCGCATACGACCCAGATTCTGTTCTACGCGCTCCTGCTGGCGATGCCGGTGTTCGGCATCCTTTTCGTCGAGGCACATGGTCGCAAGGTGCCCTTCTTTGGCCTGTTCACCCTGCCTGCCTTCGTCGGCAAGAATCATGGCGTGCAGGAGGTTTTCGCATTCCTCCATTTCTGGGGCGGCATCGCGGTAATCCTGCTGCTGATCGCCCATGTTGGCGGCGCGGTAAGGCACGAGTTGCGCGGCGAGCGCATGATCCGGCGGATGCTGCCCGGCCGCCGTTCAACGTGATGGCATGGCGGGCGCGAGCCGGCCGCCGAGGCGCACCGGCTCGACTGCCAGCGCTCGCCCGTCGGAGGCGACGCGGATCAGCGCGCCGCACACCGTCGCCTCCCCTTCGGTCGGGTGCAGGCGCTCGCCGGGCATCTTGCGGATGAACCGGCCGATCGCCGCGTCCTTGGTCATGCCGATCACGCTGTCATAATCGCCGCACATGCCGACATCCGCCATGAAGCCGGTGCCCCCGGCCATGACATGGTGATCCGCGGTCGGGATATGGGTGTGGGTGCCGAGCACGGCCGTCACCGCGCCGTCGAACCGGTGGGCAAAAGCCATCTTTTCGCTCGTCGCCTCGCCGTGAAAATCGACGAGGATTGCCGCATGGGTCACGCCGAGCCGTGCCCGCGACAGAACGCCTTCCAACGCGCGGAACGGACAGTCCATCGGGTCCATGAACAGCCGTCCCATGACCTGGGCGATAAGCACCCGCCGGCCGTCCGGCAGAGTGATGTCGACGATGCCATCCCCCGGCGTGCCGGGGGGAAAGTTGAGCGGCCTGATGACCCGCTTCTGCTGCGCGATATAGGGGATGATCTCCTTGCGGTCCCAGGCATGGTTGCCGAGTGTGATGGCATCCGCTCCGGCGGCGAACAGAGCATCGGCCATGTCCGGCGCGAGGCCGAATCCGTGCGAGGCGTTCTCACCGTTGACCACCGCCACATCGATGCCGAGCTCGTGCCTCAGGCGGGGCAGGGTCGATATTACCGCTTCCCGTCCGGACCGGCCCACTACGTCACCCAGATAGAGGAGTTTCATCGCTGTCGTCTGCATGGCGACATGCGGTATTCGCTCCGCGCCGGTTGGGCAAGTCGGCTTGGGCGGCCGGCTTCTGTTCCGGCACATGACTTTGCCGGGAAATGACGATAGCCTGCCGCCATGGAAACGCAGAGCACGATCGACGCCGCCCGCGCCATTTTCGGCGACCGGCTCAGCCTGAACGCCAATATCCGCGAAACCCATGCCCATGGCGAGGCCAATGCAGCCACCAGCCTCCCGGATGCCGTGGTCTTTCCCGAATCGACCGAAGAAGTATCGCGGTTATTGCGACTTTGCCACGCGACGGACGTACCGGTGACGCCGTTCGGCGCCGGCACTTCGCTCGAGGGCCATGTGACGCCGGTGCGCGGCGGCATCAGCCTCGACCTCACGCGGATGAACCGCGTACTCGAGGTGAACGACGCCGATCTCGACGGACGGGTCGAGGCCGGGGTGACCAGGCGGCAGCTGAATACCTATTTGCGCGACCATGGCCTGTTTTTCCCGGTCGACCCTGGGGCGGATGCAACGATCGGCGGGATGTGCGCGACACGTGCCTCCGGCACGACCACGGTGCGCTACGGCACGATCCGCGACAATGTGCTCGGCCTTCGCGCCGTGCTGGCCGATGGCACGGTGATCGACACGGGCGGGCGGGTCCGCAAATCGTCCACCGGCTACGACCTCACTCGTTTGCTCATCGGCTCGGAGGGCACGCTCGGCATTATCACCGAGGTGCAACTGAAGCTGTATGGCATTCCAGAGGCGATCGGCGCTGCGGTGTGCGGCTTTGCTGACGAGCATGCGGCGGTCGCGGCGGTGATCGAGATCATGCAGACCGGCATCCCTGTCGCCCGCATCGAATTCGCCGA
>JAJZFF010000070.1 GCA_021805485.1 Pseudomonadota bacterium | reverse complement strand
CAGAGGTCCCGGATCTGCGCCGCCCGCTCCGGCTCGAGATTGCGCGCGATCGGACCCTTGGCGCCCTCGGCGTCGAAAATGATGTAGCCGAGGCCGCCGGCGCCCTCCTCCTTGGCCCAGTCGTTGAGCTTGTCGAAAAAGGAGCGCGGCTGCGTGCCGGCGCCCGGCGCCGGGATCGCGCGCACCACGCCGCCGGCGGCGACGATGCGGGCGAACAGACCAAAGCCGGAGCCGGCGAAGGCACTGCTCGCATCCCGGATGCGCAGCGGGTTGCGCAGATCCGGCTTGTCGGAGCCGAACTCGAGCATCGCCGTCTCATAGGGGATGCGCGGGAACGGTGTCGGGCTGACGGCGCGGCCCGCGGCGAATTCCGCGAACACGCCGGCGATCACGGGTTCGATTGCCGCAAAAACATCATCTTGCGTGACGAAACTCATCTCGAAATCAAGCTGATAGAACTCGCCCGGCGAGCGGTCCGCACGCGATGCCTCGTCGCGGAAGCAGGGGGCGATCTGGAAATAACGGTCGAAGCCGGCGACCATCAGCAACTGCTTGAACTGCTGCGGCGCCTGCGGCAGGGCGTAGAACTTGCCCGGATGCAGCCGCGCCGGCACCAGGAAATCCCGTGCGCCCTCGGGCGAGGAGGCGGTGAGGATCGGGGTCTGGAATTCGTGGAAGCCCTGCGCCGTCATGCGCCGTCGGATCGAGGCGATCACCTGGCTGCGCAGCACCATGTTGCGCTGCATCCGCTCGCGGCGGAGATCGAGGAAGCGGTAGCGAAGGCGCAGATCCTCCGGGAATTGCTGCTCGCCGGCGACCTGGATCGGCAGCGTCTCGGCCGCTGACTGGACCGTGAGGCTGGCCGCGCGCAGTTCGATCTCCCCGGTCGGCAGCCGCGGGTTCACCGTGCCCGGCGCGCGCGCCACCACCTCGCCCGTGACGGTGATGACGCTCTCGGGCCGCACCCGGTCGGCCTCGGCGAACACCGCGCTCCCCTGGGTGAAGACGCACTGGGTGATGCCGGCGTGGTCGCGCAGATCGATGAACAGCAGCCCGCCATGGTCGCGCTTGCTGTGCACCCAGCCGGAGAGGCGGGCGGGGCGGCCGGTATCGGCGGCGCTGAGCGCGCCGCAGGAATGGGTGCGGTAGGAGTGCATCGGCGGGTTCCTGCTCGGGGGTCGTGCCCACTGGGCGCCGGCCGGAAGCGGGCGCCGGGCACAGAAGCGCCGGGCACACAAGCGAGCGGGCGCGCCACTGTCAAGTTTGTCGCCCCGGGCGCGCTTCCGACTTTTGTTTCCCCGGGCGCGCTTCCGCCACGCCATGGGCCGGTGTAAGGACAAACCCATGCCGCGCCCCGCCCGTGCCGACTTTCCCCCGCCCGAACTCATCACCACCACCGATGCGCTGGACGCGGTTTGCGCGCGACTGCGGCGGGAGGCGTTCGTCACCGTCGACACCGAGTTCATGCGCGAACGCACCTATTGGCCGGAACTCTGCGTGGTCCAGCTCGCCGGCACCGCCGAGGTCGTCGTGGTGGACGCGCTGGCCCCCGGCATCGATCTGGCCCCGCTCGGCGCCTTGCTCGACGATCCGGCGGTGACCAAGGTCTTCCACGCCGCGCGCCAGGACGTGGAGATTTTCCTGCTGCTGTTCGACGCCGTGCCGAAGCCGCTGTTCGATACCCAGGTCGCGGCGATGGTCGGCGGCTTCGGCGACCAGGCCGGCTACGATACGCTGGTCGCCGCCCTCACCGGCGGGCATATCGACAAGGCCCACCGCTTTTCCGATTGGTCCGCCCGCCCGCTCTCGCCGGCCCAGATCGCCTACGCCGCCGCCGACGTCACCCATCTGCGCGGCGTCTATGAGCAGTTGATGGCGCGGCTGGTGAAGGAGGGCCGCGGCGCCTGGGTGGCCGAGGAGATGGACGCGCTGGCCGAGCCGGCGACCTACCGGGTGGACCCGGAGACCGCCTGGGAGCGGCTGCGCGCGCGCAGCAACAACCGCCGCTTTCTCGGCACGCTGCGCGCCATCGCCGCCTGGCGCGAGCGCGAGGCGCAGCGCATCAACATTCCCCGCCAGCGCCTGCTCAAGGACGAGACGCTGCTGGAGATCGCCGCCACCGCGCCGCGGACGGCCGAGGACCTGCTCCGCGCCCGCGGCGTCGGCCGCGGCTTCGCCGAGGGTAAGCAGGGAGCGGCGCTGCTGGCCGTGATCGCCGCCGCCGCCGCCCTGCCGGAGGAGGATCTGCCGGAGCTCCCGCGCGCGCGGGAGGGCGCCCGCCCCTCGCCCGCCCTGGTCGCACTGCTGAAGGTGCTGCTGGCGGCGAAATGCGAGCAGCACCACGTCGCCCCGAAGCTGGTCGCCTCATCCGAGGACCTCGATCGGCTCGCCGCGGAGGAGCAGCCGGACATCCCGCCATTGCACGGCTGGCGGCACGACCTGTTCGGCGCCGACGCGCTGGCGCTGAAGGCCGGCCGCATCGCGCTCTCCACCGAGGGCAAGCGGATCAAGCTGCTGCGGCTGGGCTGAACCGGCGGCGAAGCATCCCCTCCCCGTCGGGCGCGGCGGATGTTACAAAGGCGATCTTAATCGGCCAGCGCGCCCGATCCACCGGCGAAGCGCGGCGCGGCGACGATGGGAAAGCGCCATGCCCGAAGCGAAAAAATCACCTGCGGCGCACGCCGATGGGTCGCGGCCGGCGCGATGGTGGCAGTGGGTTCTGATGTACCCCGCCTTGTTCATCGCCATCCTGGGCGCGGTGCCCCAGTATTTCCACTGGGTGTCGGCCGTGCAGCTGGGGCTTTCGCCCTTCGCCGACGTCGGCGGGGCGGAGAAGCAGCTCGATGCCTGGCGCAGGAATGCCGACTGTCTGACCGGGATCGATCACGTCAGACCCAAGGCGGAGACCCGCTACGGCATCGATCTGCTCACCTGCCCCTCCGGGGACATCCTGCTGACCCTGACCCCGCCGCCCGGCGCCGGCCAGGCGGTCTCGACCTGGATCATCACGGCGGAGCTGTTCAGCCACACCGCGCAGCGCAGCCTCCTCGCCGAGGCCTTCGCCCAGACGCCGCCCAAATCCACCGAGGAACCGTATTCGACCCGCGTGATCGACGTGCGGCAAAGCGGAACGCTGGTGACGCGGCGCATCCAGCGCTCGGACGGAAGCTGCGTCGACCAGACGATCGACGCGCTGACCGGGCGGCATGTCCGGCAGGCCGACGCGCCCTGCACGAAATATTGAAGCCGCGCCGGCTCTGGCGCCGAGGGCCGGGGCGGGCCTACGCTGCCGCCGTACCGCAGCGGAGACCGCCGGTCCGGCCAACAGGGCGGCGGCTCCTGGCATCGGAAGGAGCATGGACATGCGCGGCTTTCACCACCACCAGGCGGCTGCCTTCATCCGGCGGAGCACCGTTGCGCTGGCCATCGGCGGCGCCGGCGCGGCGCTGCTGCCCGCGGCGGCACAGGCGCAGTTGCTCAACCAGCTGGAGAATGCGGTTGGCGCGGGGCAGGCCGGTGGCGCAGCCCAGGGTATGGGCGCGGCACAGGGTGGCGGCGCGCTCGGAGGGCTCGGGGCGGCGCTGCCATCGGTGGACAAGGCGAGCCCGACCAATCTCGCCGGGCTGATCCAGTACTGCATCCAGAACAACTACCTTGGCGGTGGCGCGGCCTCGGTCAAGGATTCGCTGCTCGGCAAGGCGCCGGGCGCCGCCTCCGACAGTCAGTTCAAGGCCGGCAGCAACGGGCTGCTGCAGACCGGCCAGGGCCAGAATTTCGGCCTCGGCGGCGGCGGTCTCAAGGCGCAGATCACCCAGAAGGTTTGCGACCTCGTGCTGCAGCACGCCAAATCCTTGCTCTGAGGGACGCCGAACCATCAGGCGTCGCCCAGGACGGTCGGCACGCGGCGGCGCGGCAAGCCGGCCGGACAGCGTCCGCGGCGCGCGCTGCCATTCCTGACGCGCCATGAACGATCGCTCATGTGCCGGACTTCCTGGCGAGAGGTCGTGAGGTCGATGATAGCGGCATCATCGCCCGTTATGTGGCAAAAACATGAACGTGAATACGGAGGTCAGGACGACTGAACGCTGCCAGGTTCGCCATAATTGGCGGACTTATTAGGAAGTGTTCTACAGTTATTGTGGGAGAAGATCCATGAGCGGCCGCTTCACACCTCTTGCAATATTGGGATTGACCACGATCGGCGTATCCGGCTGCGATCACGACGACTATTACCGGCATGCCTATTACCAACCACCGCCGATCGTGATCCAGGCGCCGGCGCCGGCGCCGCAAGCGCCGACCTATGTGGCACCCCCGCCGTATCCTTATTATCAGCCATATCCGTATTACGCGCCGGCCCCGGCCTACTACGGTGCGCCGGGGTATGGCTACTATGGCCGGCGCGGCGGCGACGACTGACGCGCTGGCGGGGGCTTCGGCGCGCGACTTTGCCGTTTCTGGATCATGTGGGGTCGGACAACGCCGGGATGCGTCAAACCACTCCGTCGCGGTTTCGCTCGGCGACCAGCGCCGCCATCGCCGCGCCGGCCTCGCCTTCCCCTTCGAGCCCGGCGACCACGCCGGCGCGGTCCGCGGGCGGGCGGTTCTGGCTCGCCTTCCACTTCCCTTCCAGCCGCGCGATCGGGATTTCGACCCCGACGATGCCGCGCAGCTGCCCAGCGATGAAATCCGCCGGCGCGTCATCGACCGCCCAGGGCGCCCGACGGGAGGCCTCGCGCGCGCGCGTCAGCCCCTCGACCAAGGCGCGCAGCCAGGCGGCATCGTCGATGATGCGCGGTGAGCCCCAGGCGTGCACGGTGGCGTAGTTCCAGGTCGGCACCACACGCCCCGTCTCGCGCTTGGTCGCATACAGGGACGGCGACACGTACGCCTGAGGTCCCTGGAACACGACCAGGCACTCGCCGACCGTAGCCAGTTCGGCCAGGTGTGGGTTGGCACGGGCGAGATGGGCGCGCAGGGTGCCGCGGGGCGAGGCGTCCGCATCGAGCAGGAACGGCAGCGGATTGGCGAGCAGCCCCGCCCCACCCGCGGTGATGAGCAGGCCGAACGGGTGGGCGCGCATCAGCGCGTGCTGGACCTCGAGCCGGTCCTCGCGGAATGAAGCGGGCAGATACATGGTATGGCTCCTCGCCGGCGGGCCGCGGATCCCGTGCCGCGTGTCCCCTTGCCGCGATTTAACCCGATCGCGAACCGCCGCGCTTGCCAAATCATCCCCGCCCGGCACTATGCCGCGCCTGTTCACCCCGCCCCGAGGAACCGCGCGCATGGCTCCGACCCCGCACCTGTTTCGACCGGTCAGCTTCCGCTCGGTCACGGCACGCAACCGCATCACGGTCTCGCCGATGTGCCAGTACAGCGCCGCGGACGGTCTCGGCGACGACTGGCACGTGCAGCATCTCGGCGCCCGCGCGGTCGGCGGGGCTGGCATCGTCTTCACCGAGGCGACGCATGTCTCGGCCGTCGGGCGCATCACGCCGGGCTGTCTCGGCCTGTGGACCGCCGCGCACGAGGCGCTGCTGACGCGGCTCGCCGCCCTGATCAGCCGCTGCGGGGCGGTGCCGGGCATTCAGCTCGCCCATGCCGGGCGCAAGGCCAGCATCTCGCCGCCCTGGCAGGCGAGCGCGCCGATCGCGCCCGAGCAGGGCGGCTGGGTGCCGCTGGCGCCGAGCCCGATCCCCTTCGCCGAGGGCCACACCGTGCCGCACGCGCTGACCCCGGGCGAGATCGGCGAGATCGCCGGCCAATTCGCCGCCAGCGCGGCCATGGCGCGCCGCGCCGGCTTCCGCATCATCGAATTGCACGCCGCGCACGGCTACCTCCTGCACTCGTTTCTCTCGCCGGTCTCGAACCGCCGCGGCGACGCCTATGGCGGGGACCTCGCCGGCCGCTCGCGCGCGCTGATGGAGACGATCGACGCCATCCGCGCCGAATGGCCACAGGATCTGCCGCTGTTCGTGCGCCTCTCCTGCACCGACTGGGTCGATGGCGGCCTGACCATCGAAGATACCGTTACCCTGGCGCGCGCGCTCGCCCGGCGGGGCGATGTCGACCTGATCGACTGTTCCTCGGGCGGCGTTTCCCCGGCGCAGCGGATTCCGTCGCTGCACCCGGGCTACCAGGTGCCCTTCGCCGAGCGGGTGCGACGCGAGGCCGGCATCGCCACCGGCGCCGTCGGGCTGATCCGCGATCCCCACCAGGCCGAGGAGATTCTCGGCAATGGACGGGCGGATCTGGTGATCCTCGCCCGGGCCCTGCTGGCGGACCCCGCCTGGCCCCTGCGCGCCGCCCGCGCGCTCGGTGTCACGCCGGAGCTGCCGGTGCAATATGCGCGCGCCCTGCTCAGCTGATACCGCGGTTCGCGTCGCCGTTCCCACCCCGACCGATCAAGAGGAAGGACAGACCATGCCTGATCGTGCCACAGCCCGCCGTGCCTCGCCGCTGCTCCTCGCCAGGCTGGCCGCCCCGGTGATCCTGGCTCTCCCCCTGGCTCTCCCGATCGCCCTCCCCGCCGCCGCGCAGCCCTACTCGCCGACGCCGCAGACCCAGAGGCCCAGCGCGCCCGAGACACCGGCGCAGGCGCGCGCCCGCGTCGAGAACCAGATCAAGCGGCTTCACGACGATCTCAGGATCACCCCGGACCAGGCCCAGCGCTGGGACGCCTTCGCCAGCGTCATGCGCGCCAACGCCGACCACATGGACTCGCTCTATCAGGAGCGCGCCAAGAGCTTCGACACCATGTCCGCGGTCGACAGCATGCGCTCCTACCAGCGCATCGTGCAGGCCCATGCCGAAGACCTGCAGCGGCTGGTGCCGGCCTTCGGGGAGCTCTACGAGAGCCTGTCGCCGCAGCAGAAGCAGACCGCCGACCGGCTGTTCCGCTACCGCGATCGCAGCGGCATGAACCGCCAGGTGCCGCATAGCTGAGCGCGACCCGGCACCGATCGTCCCGCTTCGGCCCCCCGCCCTTGCCCGGGCGGGGGAACGGGCGCTATACGCGCCGCTCCGACCCCTTTCGCCCGCCGGTCGGCATCGGCGGAGCCAGCAGGAGCAGCACCATGAAGCCCGGCATCCACCCCGACTACCACGAGATCGTGATCGTCATGACCGACGGCACGGAGTTCAAGACCCGCTCCTGCTACGGCAAGCCGGGCGAAACGCTGCGCCTCGACATCGACCCGAAATCCCATCCGGCATGGACCGGCCAGCATCGTCTGATCGATACCGGCGGCCAGGTGGCGAAATTCAACAAGCGGTTCGCCGGCATCGGCGCCCGCCGGAAATAGCCGCCGACCCCTCTTCCGAACCTCCATCCGAGCACGGCGCCGCCTCTTGAAGCCGGAGGCGGCGCTCGCTATGTCGGTTGCGTCCGGGGCGCCCTCAGGGGCCCCGGGCGACGACCCTGGGTCGGCCCATCCGGCGACCCAACCAGGACCTTGCTCGTTTCAGGAGGTTTCGCGATGACCACGATCGACTTCTCGCCCCTTTTCCGTAGCGCCATCGGCTTCGATCGCCTCGCCCGTTTCGTCGACAGCGCCCAGGCAGCGGGTAACGGCGCCGGCTTCCCCCCCTACGACATCGCCCGCACCGCCGAGGATTCCTATCGGCTGACCCTGGCCGTGGCCGGGTTCGCGCCGGCGGATCTCGACATCACGGTGAAGGAGAACACCCTCATCGTCACCGGCCGCCAGGCGGAGAGCGGCGCGAAGAGCGAAGTGCTCTATCGCGGCATCGATGCCAGGCCGTTCGAGCGGCGCTTCGCGCTGGCCGAGCACATCGTCGTGGACGGCGCCGAGATGCGCAACGGGCTGCTGCATGTCGCGCTCAAGCGCGTGATGCCGGAGAGCCTGAAGCCGCGCCGCATCGCCATCGCCAGCGGCACGCAGACCATCACCGCGGACGCGAAAGCGGCCTGAGCCGCGCTGCACCCGGACCCCCGCTGCGGGGTCCGGGTATCCCGCGCTCAGAGCGCCAGCTTCAGCCGCGCGCCGATCTCGCCGATGATGCCGCGGCGGAAGGCGAGCACGCAGACGACGAAAATCGCGCCCTGCGTCACCGTCACCCAGGCGCCGAACTGGGCGAGATAGTTCTCCATCGCCGTCACCACGAGGGCGCCCGCGACGGGACCGAAAATGGTGCCGAGGCCCCCCAGCAGCACCATCAGCACCACCTCGCCCGACATCGAGAAATGCACGTCGGTGAGCGTGGCGATGCCGAACACCAGCGCTTTGGTGCCGCCGGCGATGCCGGCGATGAAGCTCGAGATGATGAAGGCGATCAGCTTGTAGTCGT
>JAJZFF010000117.1 GCA_021805485.1 Pseudomonadota bacterium | reverse complement strand
GGCGGCTCGAAACCGCGCCAGTGCCGTTCCAGAAGCCGCGCCACCGCGAGCGTCGTGCGGTCGCCGTAGAACGGGCCGACGATCTGCACCCCGATCGGCAGCCCCGCCTTGGTCAGCCCGAGCGGCGCCACGCTCGCCGGCAGGTGGAAGCCGCAGGTGATGCCGGGCCAGAACAGCATGTCGTTGTAGCCGGTCTCGGTCCCGGCGACGGTGATGCGCCGCGCCCAGGCCGGGCGATCCTCGATATGGGGCAGGGCGGGCATGCCGATCACCGGGCAGAGCAGCACGTCCCACTCATGGAAGAACGCTCCCCAGGCGCGGCGGATGCGCATGCGCTGCTCGTTGTCGGCCAGCCAGGCCCGGTGCAGCGGTTCCATGGCGCGATCCATGATCGCGTCGGCGCTCTCGTCATCGGCGGCGCGGGCGGCGGCGCGGGCACGGACCTCGGCCAGCGCCGGCTCGCCGAACCGGGCTCCGAGGGCCGCGGCCAGCAGGCGGAGATAGAGCCGGAACCCGTCCCTGGCGTCGAACGCGGGGCGCGCGGTGTGGCTCACCTTCGCGCCCTGCTTCTTGAGGAAGCCGCCCAGCGCCGTGAGCGCGCCGGCGATTTCCGGGTCCGTCAGCGTCGCCTTGTCCTCCGCCCACACGGCGACGCGCAGTTCGGTCAGCTCCGTGGTGCGGGGCTTCGGCAGCGTCGGGCGGAAATCGGTCTCCACCGGGTCCGGCCCGGCGATCAGGTCGAGCGCGATGCTGAGATCGTCGGCCGAGCGGGCGAGGGGGCCGATGACCGAAATGTCCGTCGTCGCCACCGACCCGGCGAGCGAGTGGCCGAGCGGCGAGCACAGGCCCCAGCTCGGCTTGTGGCCGAACACGCCGCAGGCATGCGCCGGCTGGCGGACCGAGCCGCCAATGTCCGAGCCCAGCTCCAGCGCTGAGAACCCCGCGGCCAGCGCCGCCGCCGAGCCGCCGGAGGAGCCCCCCGGCGTATGGCCGAGGTTCCAGGGATTATTGGTGCGGCCATAGACCGGGTTGACGCTCTGCCACTCGGCCAGCAGCACCGGCACGTTGGTCTTGCCGTAGATCACCGCCCCGGCGGCGCCCAGCCGCTGCACGGCGAGCGCATCGCTGGCGGGGACGTTGCCGCGCGCCGCCTCCACGCCCCAGGTCGTCGGCAGGCCGGCGATGTCGAAACTCTCCTTCACCGTCATCGGCACGCCGTAGAGCGGCGCTGGCCCGGCCTTCTCCATCGCGCCCTTCCGGTCCAGCGCCTTGGCGCGCTTGCGGGCCCGGTCGAAATCCCGCACCACGACCGCGTTCACCGCCCCGTCCAGCCGCACGACGCGGTCGAGCATGGCGTCGAGCAGTTCGAGGCAGCCGATCTGGCGTCGGCGCACCATGGCCGCGAGACGTTTGGCGGAGGCGAAGGCGAGATCGGTCATGGCGGTTTTCCCCTCGTTTCCGCCACTCCAGACCGGCGCCGGCGTGCGGTCAAGGCGGGGCGCTGGCGCGGATGCGGCAATCATCCGGGCCGGCTCGGTGCCCGACGGCCGCAGTCCGGCCGCCGTCAGCGCCGCCGGCGCGTCAGCAGCAGCCCGGCGAGTCCGCTGCCCAGCAGCGCCAGCGTCGCCGGCTCCGGCGCCGCTTGCGGGCTGGAGAGCAGGGTGATCGTCACCTCGCCGTAGGGATTGGTGTTGCCGCCGGTCACCAGGCTCTGCCCGGTGGGCAGGGCCAAGGCGAGGTCCAGGTAGGAACCGCCGCCACCGCCGCCGCCCCCGCCCGCGGACAGAAGCGTGCCACCGCCGAGGATGCCGCCATACCCGGCGCCACCGCCGCCGGAATAGCCGCCACCACCACCGCCGGAAAAATCGGGAGCACCGCCGCCGCCGCCTGCGCCCCCTGCGATCGACCCGGTGCCTCCGGCGCCACCCGCCGCGGCGCCGCCGCTGGTCGTACCAAGGCCGTTTCCGCCCGCCGAGAGCCAGCCGCCGCCGCCGCCGCTCGTAGTGCCTTGCCCGCCGCTGCCCGCGGTTCCGCCGGCCCCGCCCGGGTTGCCGCCGTCACCCGCGCCGCCGGCGCCACCTGCGGTTCCGGCATTTCCGGGCGCACCGGCCTGCCCGTAGTCCCCGGGATTGGGGGGGCCGTAAGTGATCAACCCTGCACCGCCGCCGCCGGCCGCTGCGGCGAGCAGCGTCGTCGTCGTTCCGGGCAGGAAAACAAAACTCCCGCCACCCCCGCCGCCCGAAAAGGGCCCGCTCCCGCCGGCACCGCCGACGATGATGGACACGGTTTCCCCCACCAGCAGGTTGAACTGGGCGTCCACCTTCGCCCCGGCGCCGCCGATGCCTTGCGGCGACCCGCTCGTCGCGCTGCCACCTTGGGCGCCGAAGAGGTCGAACCCGTATGTGCCGGCCGACGTTGCCGTGAAGATGTAGTCCCCGGCCGTCGTCTGGTCGAATACCACCCCGGCGACCGCCGGCGTGCCCGAAGCCGCCATCGCCAGCGCCGCTGTCCCCAGCGCCGCCATTACGCCACTGCGCATCTGCCTTCCCCCCGCCTGAGCTCCCGTGGCAACCTGCCCGACGCGAGATTGCCGCCCCAACCGTCCCATGAAAGATCATGTTGGTCACCGGATGGCGTCGTGTCGAGCAATCGCGGGTTGCATCGCTCTTAAATAATGTGACCGCGCAACGACCAACCGTGTTCCTGGCGATATCGAGAGCCCGCGTCCGGCATGTGATTGCAGTTCTCACGGTCCCAGCGGGAAGCGGCAGTACTACCCAGCCGCTCCCCGCCTTGAGCGCGTGTTTATTGACGGCGGCGCAGGCGCCGGATCATGCCGAGGCCGAGCAGCGCCGCGCCGAGAAGGCTCATGCTCGCCGGTTCGGGCACGGCGAACTCAAGATAGGCCGGCGGCGAATGGCCCTCGGAATAGACGAGATCAAGGCTCGCCACGCCGGTTGAGCCATTCCACATGTAGGATTCCACCACGCCTGGCGCATTGATGGCGGTGAAACCGGGCAGAAGATGGCCGTTGATCTTCAGACTGACGCCATCGTCATGGGCGATCGAGATCACATCGCCCTTGTCGAGCCAGACATTGCCGGTGATCTCCATGAAGGTCAGCCAGGCGCAGGTATTGTTGGCGCACGAGATGAGCGGCGTCGTGGAAGTCGCAGCACCACCCAGATTGGGATTGGTCAGGCCGGAATAGGCGATCGTTGCAGGGTTCACCGCGCCGAGGCTGGTGAGGTAGCTGCCGATGGTGAAGTCCTGCGTCGCATTTCCGGAATTTTGGTAGAAGCCGTAGCTGCTGAAATTGATCAGCGAGGTCGAGAAGGTCGCATCCGCCGTCGCGGCCGGGATGTTGGCGAACGTGGCGTCGCGCAGGCAGCAATTGCCGGACGTCGCCGGTGTCGGCGTGGTGAACCAGACCTTAGCGGACGCCGGTCCACCGAACGGATCCAGCTGCGTCGCGACGACGTAAGGGCCTGCCCAGCCCGGCGCCGCGTGGGCGAGGATCGCCACGGCGGCGGCGAGAACCGCCAGACGAAGTGGCGCGGTCGCGTGCAATATTCTCCGTGACATATATCGTGCGCAGCGATGCGCCCACAGAGGGGTACGTTTCATTGTCGTCCTCCTACGCTACTTCGCTTCCCCCCGTATTTTATGGAAAATATGTCGAGCATGTGATGACAGGCGTCGTGCGGAGACCAACGTCAATGTGGTTGCGCACCTGGCTCAATGCATCTCGACTTGCTATTGGGGATCGCCAATCCTGAGATCAGCGATCGCAGGGCATCATCTGGTCGGAACCTGATCAGATGTGCCAAGGTTTCGATAGCGGAATTCGACGCAATTAGCAACGGCGTCACCGCCCCGTATCGGCAGGTCCGCAACACAAGATCGTGTGGCCGGGGCTGGGGCCCCCTACCGCAACGCTCCGAGCGCCCAGGCCAGCACGCCCTTCTGCGCGTGCAGCCGGTTCTCGGCCTCGTCGAAAACCACCGAGCGCGGCCCGTCGATCACCTCGGCGGTGACTTCCTCGCCGCGATGGGCCGGCAGGCAGTGCATGAAAATCGCATCCGGTGCGGCCTGCGCCATCAGCGCCGCGGTGACGCGATAGGGCGCGAGCAGCGCGTGCGGGGCGCCCGCCGGGTCGTCGGACATGCTGACCCAGGTGTCGGTGACGACGCAGCGCGCCCCGCGGACCGCCGCCACCGGATCCGTCAGGCATTGCACCGCGGCGCCCTCCGCCTGCGCCCAGGCGAGCACCGCCGGGTCCGCGCACATCGCCTCCGGCGTCGCCAGCCGCAGCGTGAAGCCGAAGCGGGCCGCAGCCTCGATCCAGCTATGCGCGACATTGTTCCCCGCCCCGCACCAGGCCACCACCTGGCCCTCGATCGGGCCGCGATGCTCCTCGAAGGTCAGCAGGTCGGCCATGATCTGGCAGGGATGCGAGGCCTCGGTCAGGCCGTTGATCACCGGCACCGAAGCGTGGGCGGCGAGCTCGCGCAGCTTGGCGACGCGGTCGGTGCGCAGCATGATCGCGTCGACATAGCGCGACAGCACCCGCGCCGTGTCGGCCACCGTCTCGCCGCGGCCGAGCTGCATCTCGCGCGCCGACAGCACTACCGTATCGCCGCCGAGCTGGCGCATCGCCACCTCGAAGCTGACCCGCGTGCGCGTGCTCGGCTTCTCGAAAATCAGCGCCAGCGTGCGTCCGGCCAGCGGGCGGGAGCTGTCCCGCCCGGCGCGCTTGAAGCCGGCCGCGGCGTCCAGCATGCGGCGGAGCGTGGCGGTGTCG
Organism: Pseudomonadota bacterium; assembly: GCA_021805485.1. The sequence continues at coordinate 3,535 of JAJZFF010000117.1, read as the reverse complement.
AAATCGCGCAGATCGAGGAAATGGCGCGGCCCCGCCTGCTTGCCGGTGCGCGGGGCGGAACTGCCGCGGCGCCCCGCGCCCTTGCTCTGCGTCAGGCTCACTGCGCCGCCGCTCCCGCCGCCGCAGCCTCGCGACAGCGCCGCGCCGCGCGGTGCAGCATCCCGAGCCCGGCATCGATGTCCGCCTCGGCGACGGTCAGCGGCGGCATCAGGCGGATGACGTTCTCCCCGGCATTGATGCCGAGCAGCCCCTCGGCGAGCAGCGCCGCGTTCACCGTGGCCTGCGGCAGGCGGCATTTCAGCCCGAGCAGCAGGCCGAGGCCGCGCACCGCCTCGAACACGTCCGCGAACTCGGCGGCGAGGGTGGCGAGCCCGGCCCGCAGCCGCGCTCCCTTGCGCTCGACCGCGCCGAGGAACTCCGGGTCCAGCAGCACGTCGAGCACGGCATTGGCGGCGGCGCAGGCGAGCGGATTGCCGCCGAAGGTGGTACCGTGGGTGCCGGCGACGAGATGGCGCGCGACCGGCTCGCGGGCGAGGATGGCGCCCATCGGGAAACCGCCGGCGATGCCCTTGGCCAGGCTCATCACGTCCGGCGCCACGCCGGCGTGCTCGTGGGCGAACAGCCGCCCGGTGCGGCCCATGCCGGACTGCACCTCGTCCATGCCGAGGATGAGCCCGAACTCGTCGCACACCGCGCGCAGATCGCGCAGGAACTGGGTCTCGGCGGCGCGGATGCCGCCCTCGCCCTGGATCGGCTCGATCAGGATCCCCGCGGTGTGCGGCCCGATCGCGGCGCGCACCGCGTTCATGTTGTTCAGCGGCACATGGTCGAATCCGTCGACGACGGGGCCGAACCCGTCGAGATATTTCGGGTTCCCGGTGGCGGCGAGCGTCGCCAGGGTGCGGCCGTGGAAGGCGCCCTCGAAACAGATGATGCGGTAGCGCTCGGCCCGGCCGGTGCCGGCCATCGCCTTGCGCATCATTTTGATCAGCCCCTCGTTCGCCTCGGCGCCCGAATTGCAGAAGAAGACGCTGTCGGCGAAGCTCGATTCGACCAGCCGCGCGGCGAGCGTCTCGGCCTGCGGAACGCGGTAGAGATTCGAGACATGGATCACCCGCCCGGCCTGCTCGGCGATGGCGCGCACCAGATGCGGGTTGGCGTGGCCGAGCGAGGAGGTGGCGATGCCGGCGCCGAAATCGAGGAATCGTCGCCCGTCAGCCGTCCACAGCCAAGCCCCTTCGCCCCGCTCGAAGGCGAGGTCGGCGCGGTTGTAAGTCGGCATCAGCGCTTGGATCATCGGCTCTCCGATCCACTGGTGGTAAACGACCACTTTGCGAAAGCCGCGGGGGCAAGTCAAACGGGGCGATCGGCTAGGTGGCGATGCTATGGTCCAAATTTTTGGGCGATCGCTGTTACGCGGGAATTGGTCAACGGGCGGGAGCGACCGACATCTGTCTCCCCTTTTCATTGTATGTATAGAGGGCGGTGCCGCGTCTGATACTCACCGTACTACCGGTATAGCCCCTCAGCCCGTCGCCGGTTTTTGTGCCTCCCGGTAGAACTGCAATCTGACGCCCCTTCTCATCATAAACATAGACGGATGATCCTCTTTCTATCACACTGCCAATGGCCATGGTCTGTTCTTTCTCTTAGCATTTTTGAATTGACTGGACATGTTTCCGAGGAGTGGGTCCCTTGATCGAAGCCGCTTTGGCAGCAGTAAAGGCTGCAAATTTGCTGCGGCCGGGGGGCTTGCCGTATTCCGGTAGCTTGTGGATGAAGTGTGTAAGAACTCTTACCCAGGTAGTTGGCGAACCTTTCGCAGCGGGTTCCTTCGATTCCGTGCTACAGTTGACAATGACATTGGGCGAGTGGTTTCGAATTCCCGTCTGGGTATGGGGCAGTCCGTTTGCGCTGGGGCCAACCACCAGATCATCCGCGATACCGCCTGCTTGTTTCCAACTCGCCATATGCGCAGATGTCGATGAATTTATCTTGGTAACGAAGAAACGGCGGTAGCTTCTATTTGATACTATTCACAGCGTCTTTGCCAATCTTGTTCAGGGGGCGAGCCATAAGTCCGGTTGGCGTGAGGAGGACCTGATACGACGCGCCATCAACGAGTGGAAGGTATGTGGCACTTCCATAGCTGGTATCAGAAATAATCCAAGATGCAAAATGTTTGATCGTGTAAAACAAATCACCACTATCAATAAAAATGCAATTCTGAGGTTTTTTTGTTACTTCGAATTCACTCTCATAACGGGAGCAGATCCTATCGAGCCGATACCTTGGTGATAGACCAAGAGCCTCAAATACGTATCGTGGTTTCAGAATATTACCTTCGATTTCCCAATCATCGCCGACTAAACTACCAACCTTATCCTTTCCACCAGATAAATTGTATTTTACTTCATAAATTCGATCTCCAATCTTCGTGAGTTTTAATTCAGCAATGGAGGTCTCGTTTGTAAGATTATGATAGGAAATAAAGGATAATATGCCAAAAATTGACCAAATTGTCGCTATCAATATGGTCAAAAATCCACTCAATTGAACCATTATTTTGCTTCCATAACTTTTTATCCCTAATTCTGTCGCCCGTAGATCGTCGTAGCGTCGAGGCTTGTGGTGAGTAGAGTGTCACCAATCGTCTCTCAGAATGTCATGATATGCGAATTCCTGCAAGTGGTGTCTGTTCCCAAAAATCGTTCCTGCGGCAGGTGGAATCCCTCCCGGTCATCCCCCAACGCAACCCAGCTCCGCCTTGCAGCGCACACCCCTAGTGGCATGCTGCCCGCCATGGCCCGCCGCGCAGCCGCAGCGCTGACCCCTCCGGACGAATCGGCGCTGCAAGCCGCGGCGCTGGACCATCTCGCCCGCTTCGCCGCGACCGAGGCCGGGTTGCGGCGGGTGCTGGAGCGGCGCGTCGCGCGCTGGGCGCGGGCGGCCGAGGCGGCGGGGGTGGCTGAGGTGGCGGTGCAGGCGCAGCAGGCGCGCCGGTTCGCCGCCGCCATCGCCGCCCGCCTCGCTGCCGCCGGGGCGGTGAACGATGCCGATTTCGCCGCCGCCCGGGCCAGCCGCCTGGTCCGCTCCGGCCGCTCGCAGCGCGCCATCGCGGCGCATCTCGCGGCCAAGGGCGTCGATGCCGAAACCGCCCGCGCCGCGCTGGAAGCGGGCGAGGGGGGCGATCTCGCCGCCGCGCTGGCGCTCGCCCGCCGCCGCCGCCTCGGCCCCTTCGCCGCCGCGCCAGGGGCGGACGAGGCCCCCCCCGATGCGGAGGGCTTCCGGCGCGCGCTCGCTATCCTCGCCCGCGCCGGGTTCGGCCAGGAGACCGCGCGTCGCGCGCTGGCCATGGAACGCGACGCCGCCGAAGCGCTCCTCCTGCGTCTGCGCCATGGCTGAGACCGAGCCGCCCGCCGCCGCGCCGCCGGTGATCTTCACCGCGGCGGGCATCCGCCACGGCATGCGCCGCGCCGCCTGGCTGACCATCGGCATGGCGCCGTTCGGGCTCGCCGTCGGCATGCTGAGCGAG
>JAJZFF010000374.1 GCA_021805485.1 Pseudomonadota bacterium | reverse complement strand
CTGGTCAGGCGGTTTCTGCTGTTCCACCACAGCCGCGCGCCCATGGCGGCGAGGGCGATCAATCCGCCGCGCGAATAGGTCGCCACCACGGCGAACAGCGTCAGCACCATGCTCGCCAGCAGGCCCGTCCGCACCACGCGATGGGCGGCGTGCAGGCGCAGGTAGTTCATCAGCGGGATCGTCATCAGCAGCGCCACGGCGAGCTGGTTGTTATCGCCGATGAACGTGTTGGCCGGGCCGAAGACGTGATCGTTGCCGCCGGTGAGCAACGCGAAACCGCCGCCGCGCACGCCGTAATAGCCGATCGAGATGACCATGATCCAGAGCACCGCGTGCAGCCGCCGGCGATTGGTGACCAGGGCCCCGGCGAGCAGGGCGAAGCCGAGCGACTTCATCAGCTGGCTGTAGTCATGGACCTCCACGCTCGCCGGCACCAGGGCGAAGAGACTGTTGAGCGTGATCAGCCCGGCGAAGGCCAGGATCAGTATCTGCGTCGAGGTGACCGGAAAGCGGCGCGGCTCATGCGCGACGAGACAGCCGATCACCGTCGCCAGCGCGGCACTGAGCGCCCAAGGCAGATGCGCCCCGGTGCCGAAGAGATCCTGCTGAGGGTTCATCAGCGAGATCCAGTCGAACGCGATCACCCCGACCATGGGACGCACCACGGCCATGCCCAGCAGGATCAGGAACGGAACGGCCAGCGCCAGGAGATGCAGCATCGCGGGATCTCAGCCCTGCCGCTCCAGTTTCGCCAGCAGCGCCGCCGCCGCGGCATGGTCGGCGAACGTGGCCTTCGGCGTGACGATCGGCTTGAGGATCGCGATCGCCTTGCCCCGCTCGCCGGTGCGGGCCAGCGCCGCGGCATCGTGATAGGCGATCGACGGGTCGGCGGGGTCTTCCTGGTGCGCGGCATCGAGCAGGGCCGCCGCCCGCGCGCGCCGCGCCTTGTCCGGCGTGCCTTGAAGCAGGATCCAGCCGAGCGTGTCGGCGGTTTGCGGCGTCGGCGCCCCGACATAGGCACGCTCGGCCAAAGCCTCGGCATCCGGCTTGCCGGACTTCGCCTCGATCCAGGCGAGATTGTTGAGCGCCACGGCGTCCTGCGGCGCGAGGCGCAGGGAATGCCCGTAATCGAGCGCGGCCGCCTTCAGGTCGCCCTGGGACAGGGCGATCGACCCCTGCATGTCGCTCAGGGCCACGCTGTCGGGGAAGCGGGTGCTCGCCGCCTTGAGCAGGGCGAGCGCCGCGTCGCGATGGCCGCCCTGAAGATCGGCGCGGATCGCGCCCGCCGCCAGCGCCGGCGACGGATTCGCGTCATAGGCCGCCTTGAACGCGGCCGCCGCCTTCGCCCAGTGATGCAGGGACAGGGCGAGATCGCCTTTCAGCGCGCCGGCCTCGGGCATGTGGTCGGGCGTGGCCGCGAGCTGTGCCGCCTCCTGCTCGGCCGCGCCGGCGCCGTGCTGCGCCAGGGCGAGGCCGACGCGGGCCTGCATCAGGGCGAGCTGGTGCGGATCGCGCGCGAGCCCGGCCTCGATCACCGCTTCGGCTGCCTGCGGCTGCTTGCGCGCCATGTCGATATGCGCGAGCGCCAGCCGCGACGACACGTCGTCGGGTGTTTCGGCCAGCAGGGAGTGCAGGCTCAGCGCGGCCTGATCGAGACGCCCCTGCGCGGCGTCGAGCTTCGCGCGCTGGAGCAGGATCTGCGGCTGGCGCTGCATCGCGGCCGGAAGGGTCGAGACCAGGTTGCCGGCCTCGGCGAACTGCTTCGCCGCCAGCCGCTGCTGCAGGATCGCGACCACGAAGGCGACATTGCCGGGGGCATCGTCGTGTGCGCGCTCGAGCGTCGCCAGCGCGGCGGCGGGCTGCCGCATCGTCCGCTGCAGGGCGGCCAGCGCGAGCACCGGCCGCGGATCCGCGGGATGCGCCTTCACCACCGCGGCGAGGCGCTTCAGCGCGGCGTCCGGCCGTTGCGTCAGCAGGTCGACCCGCGCGAGGCCGAGCTGCGCCGTCACCGAGCCGGGGCGGGCGGCGAGCAGCCGGGTCAGGTCGGCCCGCGCGGCGTCGAGATCGCCGCGCCTCAAGTCCAGCTGCGCCTGCAACTGCGCGGCGGCGGGTTTGGCGCCCTGCTTGTCCAGCGCGGCGACCATCCGGGTCACGGTCGGGGCGTCGTTCGCCAGCAGCGCGGCCGATCCCAGCCGGATCTCGACCGAGGCGAGCACGGCATTGGCCGACGCGGGAACCTTGGCGAGCACCGCGCGGTACTGCTGCTCCGCCGCGCTGAAATCGCCGCGCCGCTGGGCGATCTCGGCCAGGTTGATCCCCGCCGCGAGATCGTTCGGATCCACCTTGAGGGCCTGAAGCGCATCCTGTTCGGCCTGGTTCAGCTTGTTGTCGTGGATCTCGATCGCCGTGCGCAGGTCGAGGGCCTGGGCATCCAGCTTGCCGGCCGCCGCCAGCTTGTCGAGGCTGCGGCTGGCGACGCCATAATGGCCGGTCCGGATCGCCAGCGTGGCCACCATCAGCTGCGCGCCGCGGTCATCGGGCTGCTGCGCCGCAAATTTCTGGGCCGCGGTCAGCGCGGCGGCGGGGCGGCCCAGCGCCGCGTCGGTCCGGGCACGGAGATACAGGATGCCGGGCAGCTGCGTGGCGGCGCTCCCGATATGATCGAGCAGCGCATCGGCGCGATGCCAGTGATGCTGGTCGACGTCGATCGTGGCCTGGAAATACGCCAGCCCGACCGAATGGGGCAGCAGGGACGCGGCGCGCTTGAGCTCGGCCTCCGCCGCGGGCAACTGGCCGGCGGCGAGGTGAGCCTGGATGAGCAGGAGTTTGCCGCGGGTGTTGGCGGGGTCGGCAGCGTTGGCGCGCTGCAGGATGGTCGCGGCCTCCGCCGCCTTGCCGTCCGCGATGTCGAGTTGCGCTTCACGGCGCAGCAGGGCCGGCGCATCGGGCGTCGCCTTGAGCCGCGCGGCGATGATGCGCCGTGCCGCGGCAAGGTCGTGCCGGGCGATGGCGAGGTCGATCCGGGTCTCGTACAGGCCCGGCGCATCGGGCGCGAAACCGGCCGCCCGCTTGAGATCGGCCTCGGCCCGGTCGAAGCGGGCGAGAACGAGATTGGCCCGCGCCCGCCCCACGGCGATGACGGCGGCACGGGTTCCCGTGGCCGAGCCGATCGGGAAATCGTGCAGCAGGGCGATCGACCTGCCCTGGGCGACGTAGCTGCGCAGCAGCAGGGCCAGGCTGCGGTTCGGCTGGTCGCCGGCGGCGATGGCCTTGCGCGCCTCGCGCTCGGCCGTGACGGCATCGCCGAGCTGGAGCGAGACCTCGCCCAGCAGGGCATGCGCGGCGCCGTCATGCGGATGCCGGCGGACGGCGTTCAGCAGGTCGAGCCGCGCATCCAGCAGCTTGCCATGCGCCACGGCGTCCTGCGCCCGCAGGTAGGCGCGCGGTTGCCCGGCATGGGCGGCGGGGGCGAAGCCCGCCATCCCCGCCACGGCCAGTGACAGTGTCACCCACCGGACGGATCGCATGATCGACGCTGGTTTCATCATCGCGCACCCCTTATCGCGTTCATGTGCGGCATTGCGTTCAAGTCTGACCGGCGTGGCGTGGTCATTGGCCGGCGGGTCCGGCCGGGTCATGGGCGGCGTCGGCGGTGCGGTCCATCCTGACGTCATCGCCGATACCCAGAGTGTCGATCAGCGCGTACAGGGTCGGACGGCTGACGCCGAGCAGCTTGGCCGCGGCCGCCATCGATCCGTCGGCCCGCGCCAGCGCGAGCTGGACGGCCTCCCGCTCCGCCTCGCGGCGCGCCGTGCGCAGGTCCGGCAGCGGCGCGAGCGCGCCGTCGGCCAGATCGAGGTCGGCCGCCCCGATCTGCTGGCCGTCGGCCATGATGGCGGCGCGGCGCACCCGGTTTTCCAGCTCGCGGACATTGCCCGGCCAGTCATGCCGCATCAGCGCGGCGATCGCCGCTTCGGAGAAGGCGAGTCCCTGGCGGTTCTGGTCCTGGGCGAAGCGCCTGAGAAAGAAGCGCGCCAGCAGGACCGCGTCGCCGCCGCGCTCGCGCAGCGGCGGGATCCTGACGCTGACGATATTGAGGCGGAACAGCAGGTCGAGCCGGAACCGCCCGGCGGCGACCAGGGCGTCGAGATCCTGATGCGTCGCGGAAACGATCCGCGCGTCGATCGGGATCGGACGCCGCCCGCCGACCCGCTCGATCACGCCCTCCTGCAGGAAGCGCAGCAGCTTGACCTGCAGGGCGAGCGGCAGGTCGCCGATTTCATCGAGGAACAGCGTGCCGCCCTGGGCCAGTTCGATCCGGCCCTGCGTCTGCTTGATGGCGCCGGTGAAGGCCCCCTTCTCGTGCCCGAACAGTTCGGATTCCAGCAGGGGCTCGGGGATCGCGCCGCAATTGATGGCGATGAAGGGGCCCGCCGCGCGGGGGCCGAGGTCGTGCAGCGCCCGGGCGAGGATCTCCTTGCCGGTGCCGCTTTCGCCCAGCAGCAGGACCGGCGCCGTCGCCGGCGCCAGCTTCTCGACCGTGCGGCAGGTCTTGAGCATCGCCTCGGAGCCGGCGATGACGCGCGGCAGCGGGCTCGACCCGACCATGTTGCTGAGGCGGCGGTTTTCCTGCTCCAGCGCGGCGAGCCGGAAGGCGCGGTCGACGATGATCCGCAGGATCTCGATATCGACCGGCTTTTCGAAAAAATCGTGGGCGCCGCGCTCGATCGCCAGCAGCGCGTTCTCGCGGCGGCCGTTGCCGGTCGCCACGATCACCTTGATCGCCGGGAGCTCGCGGAACAGCGCATCGAGGATGGCCAGTCCCTCGCTGATGCCGTCGGGGTCCGGCGGCAATCCGAGATCGATGATGGCCACCTCGGGCCGGGCCCGCCGCGCCTGCTCGATGGCCTGGTCGCGATCGCCGGCGACGATGACGGTGCGGCCGGGGAACGCCCAGCGATATTGCCGGCGCAGGCCCGGATCGTCCTCGACGACCAGCAGGCTCGGCTCGGGGACGGTGGGCTCACTCATGACGGTTGCCGGCCACTTCGAGGAGATCCGCCGCCTCGTGGACCGTCGGCAGGCGGATCGTCATGGTGGTGCCGACCGGCTCCTCGCTTTCCACGTCGAGCGATCCGCCGGCCTGCAGGATCAGTTCGCGCGTCTGGAAGGCGCCGATCCCGAAGCCGGCCGCCTTGGTCGAGGCGAAGGGCCTGAACAGGCGCTCGCGCACGAAATGCGCGCTCATCCCGCGCCCCTGGTCGATGACGCGGATCATCGCCTGGCCGGGCTCATGCGACACGGCGACGGTGACGGTCTGCGCCGGCGCGCTGGCCTCAAGGGCGTTGTCCAGCAGATGGTTGATGATCATGTCGAATGTGATCGGGTCGATGGAGACGATCGAACGACCCTCTCCCTCGTCCAGCACCACCGTGCCGCGATGCGCGAGCAGATGCCGCAGGCGGTCGCCCACGTCGAGCCGCCCGGTCCGCGCGGTGCCCGCCGGATCGAGGCGGCGGATCATCGCGCGGATCTTGTCGACCGAATCGCGGACCGTGCCGATCAGGTCGGCTTGGAACTCGGGGTCGGCCATGTGGCGCTGGGAATTGTCGAGCAGCAATCCGAGCTGGTTGGCGATGTTCTTGATGTCGTGCGCGACGAAGGCGAAGCGCTTGCCGGCCTCCTCGAAGCGCCGGGCGACCGCCAGGGCTTCCGCGGCCTGCCGTTCGGCCATCACCAGCGAGATTTCGCCGGCGACCACGGTGAGCAGCGCCGCCATCTCGCGGTGGACGGGCTGGGCCGCGCGCGGCCGGCCGAGCAGGACCACGCCGAGCGGGCCGCTCTCGCGCGGGTCGGGCAGGGCGACGGCGAGCCAGAAGGGCGCGGTCACCCCCTCGGGGTCGAGTTCGACGACCGTGCGTTCGCCGCATTGGCGGAACAGGTCCGCCCCCGCCGGGATGGCCGGGATTTCGAGCGTGGTGTTCCACCCCTCGCTGTAGCGGAGCCTGGCGTTCTCGCGGTCGTGGGTGAGCAGGATGCCGCTGGGCGAATCCGCCGTGTCGGCCAGCGCCTTGATCGCCCGCTGGGCGACGCTGACCCCGCCATCGGCGGAGAGGGTCGCGATGCTGCGCAGCCATTCCTGGCGGTAGTCGTACGGTGCCGCGGCGAAATGGCGGCTGAGCATCATCATGAGGCGGGAGCGCGCCGAGCCGGAACTCGCCACGATCGCCAGCACCAGCAGGCCGGCGAACATGATGGCCCATTCGATGACCGCGGCGAGGCTGGTGCCGTAATTGTGAACCAGCTCGGCGACGATGCCGAGCACGATCATGAACGAGCCGCCGAGGATCAGGCTGGCCGAGTAGAACGCGGCCTCCCGCGACAGGTGCAGCCGGCGCGGCCGCCAGCGGATCGCGCGCATCGCGCCGGCGGCGAAGAGCGGCAGGACCATGACCAGCAGGGCGAGCCGCGCGCCGATCAGCGGCGGGCTGAAGCGATGCTGCAGGATCACCGCCGCGTAGAGAAACAGGCTGACGAGCGCGAGCCCGCCGGTGGCGACGCCGGGCAGGCTGACATGCCAGAGGATTTCGCGCTCCGCGTTGCGCATGACGTTTTCCAGCAGCACCAGCATGATGATGGCGAAAACGACCTGGGCCTCGATGGCGATGGCGGCCCCCAGCGCCGGCGCCAGCGCACGTGTCAGCGTCATCGCGGCGAACACGGCGAGGAGCGCGGCCAGCAGGCCGCGCTGGAGTTCCGGCAGGTCGCGCAGCTTCTTGTTGCGCGATACCGCATCGAGGACGACGACCGCGCCGGTCCAGCCGAGCAGCGCCGCCATCCAGGTGCTGGAGACCACGGCCGAGCCGGGCGGAAGCCGGCTCGACGCGGCGGCGAAGGCGCCGGTCGCCACGGCGGCGAACGTCATCGGCAGCCGGGTGCGGCGCCAGAGCGGCCAGGGGACCGAAGGCAGGTTCAGACGGTCCCGCCGCGGCAGCCGGGCGAAAACCACGAAGACCGAAAGTGACAGATAGGCCAGGCCGACGGCGATGCCGGCGGCGCCGAATCCGAAGTCGTTCACATGCCCACGCAGGCCGTCACCGTGCGCCCTTGCCAAACAATACGACTGAAACGGTTTCGATCAGAATTTTTCCATCCAGCAGGAACGACCTCTTTCTGAGGTACGCGGTGTCATAGATGTGCTTCATCCGCGCATCCTCGACCGACGCGCCGTAAGCATAGCGGACCTGAGCCAGACCGGTAATGCCCGGCTTCACCGCGTGACGCAAATCGTAGTCCGGGATCGACTCGCGAAGGATCGCAACAAATTCTGGACGCTCGGGGCGCGGGCCGATGATGCTCATGTCGCCGCGCAGGACGTCGAAGAACTGGGGGAGCTCGTCGATCCGGTATTTGCGCAGGATGCGGCCGACCGCGGTGATGCGCGGGTCTTCGGTCGTGGCCCAGACGGCGACTCCCGCCCCCTCGGCGTCGCGGCGCATGCTGCGGAACTTGGTGATGCGGAACGGCTTGCCGTTCAGGCCGACGCGGGTCTGGCGGTAGAAGACCGGACCGGGACTGTCGATGGCGATGACGATGGCGGCCATGATCATGACGGGCGCGAGAAAGACCGCCATGACGAGGCTCATCGTCACGTCGAAGAGACGGCGGGAGGCGCGGGCCAGACGGCCTTCCCGCCGGATCTGAAGTTCCCGCGAGGCATATCCGCGGGTGACGGGCGAGGCGAAATGCGGCAGTTCGGCGACCTGATCGCCATAGGCAATGGAGCGGTGCAGCGGAAATCGATGTTTCGGATCGACGATCATCATGCGGCCTCTCAAATATTCGATAATTCTAAAAGGCGAATCCCGGTGGCTAATGTGAAGAAACTCTGTCCGGTTGCATTTTGTTAACTCAAATTTATCTAACAGGCAAACGAGCTTCTCGAAACTAAGATATGAATCATATTTGATATTATATCATAAAAACAGCTATTTACATCGATTCATAACCAAAATGTCTACAAAATATGATCTAATCTAATTAATAATTTTTCATAAATCGTTTTAATTACCGTAATTATTTTATTTTTCTTAGATATTTTACGTTTTTTTAGATGATGCGGGAGTGACGCCGCACGGACGCCCCGGCTGAAGGTTCCCTCCAGCCAGTGTCCGGATCATGCGGCCATCTCGGCGGCCATCTCGGCGGTCATCTCGGCGGCGGCGTGGCTGCCGCGCCGGATCAGCCGGTGTCGAGACGGCGACGGAGACGGAGATCCGGATTCACCGGACAGGCGCGGTTGCCGGGCGGCAGCACGAACGCCCGGCACGGGAGGGCCGGAGACGCC
>JAJZFF010000242.1 GCA_021805485.1 Pseudomonadota bacterium | reverse complement strand
CCGCTGACCAACGCCATCATTCGCCGCTTCGCCGACATGGAGATTCATGTCGAGATCCAGGAAAACGTCCGCGGCGAGGATGTGTTCGTCATCCAGTCCACCTGCTTTCCGGCGAACGACAACCTGATGGAGCTGCTGATCACGCTCGATGCGCTGCGGCGCAGCTCGGCGCGGCGGGTGACCGCGGTGATCCCGTATTTCGGCTACGCAAGGCAGGACCGCAAGACCAACCCGCGCACGCCGATTTCGGCCAAGCTGGTCGCCAACATCATCACCGAGGCGGGCGCCAACCGGGTGCTCACGCTCGACCTGCATGCCGGGCAGATCCAGGGTTTCTTCGACATTCCGGTGGACAATCTCTACGGCGCGCCGCTCTTCGCGCGCGACATCCAGGACCGTTTCGCCGGGCGCGACATCATGGTGGTGTCGCCGGATGCCGGCGGCGTCGCCCGCGCCCGCGCCACGGCGAGCCGCCTTGCCTGCGACTTCGCGATCATCGACAAGCGCCGCCCGCGCGCCGGCGTTTCGGAAGTGATGAACGTGATCGGCGATGTCGAGGGACGGCACTGCATCATGATCGACGATATCGTGGATTCCGGCGGCTCGCTCTGCAACGCGGCCGAGGCGCTGATCCGCCACGGCGCGGCTTCGGCCTCGGCCTATGTCAGCCACGGCGTGCTGTCCGGCCAGGCGCTGGAACGCATCGGCGCCAGCCCGATCGAGACGCTGACCATCACCGACAGCATCCATCTCGATCCCGCACGCAATCCGCCGTCGAATCTGCAGGTGCTGACCATCGCCCCCTTGCTTGCCGAGGCGATGCGCCGCATCTCGGATGAAACCTCGGTCAGCTCGCTGTTCGACTGACCGGCCGCAAAAACGGGAGGAAACGGAATGAAACTGTTCTATGCGCCAGGCGCCTGCTCGCTCGGCATCCATGTCCTGATCGAGGAGCTCGGCCTGCCGCATGAAGGCGTGCTGGTGAACCTGCGCGACGGGCAGCAGTTCAGCGACGACTACAAGGCGATCAATCCGAAGGCCAAGGTGCCGGCAATCGTGCTCGACGACGGCACGGTGCTGACCGAGTGGATCGCCATCGCGAACTACCTGGCCGCGACCAACCCGGCGGCCCAGCTGGTGCCGTCCTCCCCGGTCGAGGCCGCGCGCTGCAACGAACTCGTCGCCTACATCAACGGCTGGATGCATCCGCAGGGCTTCGCCCGCATCTTCCGCCCCGAGCGTTTCGCGCCGAATCCCGAGGACAAGGAGGCCGTCCGCGAGCAGGGGCGGAAGATCTTCGCCGAAGGATTCGACCTGATCGAGCCGGTGCTGGCCGATGGGCGGGAGTGGGAATCCCGAGGACAAGGAGGCCGTCCGCGAGCAGGGGCGGAAGATCTTCGCCGAAGGATTCGACCTGATCGAGCCGGTGCTGGCCGATGGGCGGGAGTGGCTGCTCGGCGCGTTCTCGATCGCCGATGCGGCGCTGTTCTACGTCTCCTTCTGGGCGGAAGGCCGGCAGACGATCCCGCTGCCGCCGAATGTCTCGGCGCATTATGCGCGGATGAAGGCGCGCCCGGCGGTGGCGCGGGCGATGGAGCAGGAGCGGCTGTCCTGATGACGCTGCCGCGCGCCCCGTTCTGGTTCCTCCGCCACGGCCAGACCGACTACAACGCGCAGGGCCTGTCGCAGGGGGCGATCGACATTCCGCTGAACGAGACCGGCCGCGCGCAGGCCCGCGCCGCGGCGCCGCTACTGCTCGGGCGCGGGATCGTCGGCATCGTCGCCTCGCCAATGCAGCGCGCGCGCGAGACCGCCGAAATCGTCAACGAGACCCTCGGCCTGCCGCTCGCCTTCGAACCGGACCTGCGCGAGGTGGTGTTCGGCGGCATGGAGGGCCAGCCGCTCGAACCCTGGTTCGGCGACTGGATCGAGGGACGGCTGACGCCGCCCGGCGCCGAAAGCTTCGCCGACATCACTGCCCGCGCCGGCACCGCGCTGCGCAGCATCCTGGCGAGGCCGGGGCCGCTGCTGCTGGTCTCGCACGGCGCCTTCTTCCGCGCGGTGCGCGGCCTGCTCGGCGTGAGTCTGGAAGGCCGCACCGCCAATGCAGCCCCCATCCTCTGCGCGCCGGACGGCGAGGGGTGGCGGACGGCGATGGCCGCCGAACTCGACGAGGCGGTGGCGCCGGGCGCAATGTAGATTGTCTTCATCCGGCCAGGCCGGATCGCCTGTGGGGGAACGTAACATGGAAATGGGCTTTTTCGCGCCGAGGCACATGGATATCGGCGGCGGGGCGGCGGCGCGGATTGCGGTCCTGCTCGGCCGCTTCGGCCTGTCGCGGCCGCTGATCGTCACCGATCCGGTCATGGTGAAACTCGGCCTGGTCCGCCGCATCACCGATCCGCTGGAAGCGGCCGGGATCGTCTGCACGATCTTCAGCGACACCGTGCCCGAGCCGGTCGATACCGTGGTGGAAGCCGGCGTCGCCATCGCCAGGGGCGGCGCGTTCGACTGCCTGATCGGCTTCGGCGGCGGCTCGCCGATCGACACGGCGAAGGCGATCAACATCCTGCTCGCGGCGGCGCCAAGTGCGCGCATGCGCGACTTCAAGGTGCCCGTCGCCGCCGATACGGCGGCGCTGCCGCTGATCGCGGTGCCGACGACCGCCGGCACCGGCTCGGAAGCGACCCGCTTTACCGTGATCACCGATACCGAAACCGACGAGAAGATGCTGATCGCCGGGCTCGGGGCGCTGCCGCTGGCGGCGGTGGTCGATTACGAGCTGACCATGAGCGTGCCGCCGCGCACCACCGCCGATACCGGGATCGATGCCTTCACCCATGCGCTGGAGGCCTATGTCTCGCGGCGGGCGAACCCGGTGTCCGACGCCTATGCGCGCAGCGCGATGAGGCTGATCGGCGCCAACCTGCGCAAGGTCTGGCAGACGCCGCAGGATCGCGACGCGCGCGAGGCGATGATGCTCGGCGCGACCCTCGCGACGCCGCAGGATCGCGACGCGCGCGAGGCGATGATGCTCGGCGCGACCCTCGCGGGACTCGCCTTCTCGAACGCCTCGGTGGCGCTGGTGCATGGCATGTCGCGGCCGATCGGCGCGCATTTCCACGTGCCGCATGGCATGTCGAACGCGATGCTGCTGCCGGCGGTGACGCGCTTTTCGCTCAATGCCGCGCTGCCGCGCTACGCCGAATCCGCCCGCCTCGCCGGCTTCGCCCGCGCCGATGACGCCGACCAGCTGGCCGGCGCCAGGCTGATCGAGGCGTTGGAGGCGATCAATGCCGAGCTCGAGGTGCCCACACCGCAGGGTTTCGGCGTGGCCCGCGCCGACTGGGACGCGCTGCTGCCCAAAATGGCGGAACAGCTGCCCAAAATGGCGGAACAGGCGCTGGCCTCCGGCAGCCCCGGCAACAATCCGGCGGTGCCGGACGCTGCCGAGATCGTGAAGATCTACGAGGAGATCTTTTGACGTCGCGTCCCTGAAGCGCTTTTGGCGTCGCGTCCCTGAAGCGCTTCTGGATTCGCGTTCCGGCCCCGCGCTCAAGCGAGTGCGAGGTCGGCCGCGAGTTCGAGCAGGGCGAGGTCGCGTCCCGGCCCGGCGATGAGCGACAGGCCGACCGGCGCCCCGTTCACCTTGCCGACCGGAATGGTGAGTTCCGGCAGGCCGGCGAAGGCGGCGATGGGCCGCGAGTTCGAGCAGGGCGAGGTCGCGTCCCGGCCCGGCGATGAGCGACAGGCCGACCGGCGCCCCGTTCACCTTGCCGACCGGAATGGTGAGTTCCGGCAGGCCGGCGAAGGCGGCGATGATGCCGACGCGCAGCGTTCGCGTGCGGACGTCTTCATAGACCGCCTGCTCCGCCGCAACCGGCGGGGCCGGGCAGGGCGAGGTCGGAATCACCAGCACCGCGCCGCCGGCCAGCAGCGCGTGCATCCGCGCCGTGTGCGCGCGGCGCGCCACGCGTCCCTCGGCAGCGGCTTCGGCGGTGAAGCCGCGCGTCGCCGCGATCCGGCCCGCGGTGACGGGGTCGAGCAGCGGCTTGACCGTCTCGATGAAGCCGCCCAGCGTCAGCCACGTCTCGCGCCCGCGCACGGCGTTCTGCCAGGCCAGCATCCGGTCGAGCCCTTCCGGCACCGGGTCGGCCTCGCCCATCGGGCCCAGCCTGGCGAGCGCGGGTTCGAGGGCAGCGACGACGTCGGGATCGGCATTGGCGAAGGCTGCGGGAATCATGAGAAACTGGGCCGCGAGCGGCGGTGCTGGCGGCAAAAGCGCCTCGCCGACGCGAAGCATGGTCTCCGCATCGCGGGTGAACCAGCCAGGCGTGTCGAAGCTCGGGGCCAGCGGCGCCGCCCCGGCCAGGCTGAGCAGCCCCTGAGTCGGGCGCAACCCGTAGAGCCCGCAATAGCTGGCCGGAATCCGCACCGAGCCGCCGGTATCCGAGCCGACGCCGACATGGGCGCGGCCGGACGCGACCATCGCCACCGAGCCGCTCGACGAGCCGCCCGGCAGCCGGTCCGGCGCCGCCGGGTTGAGCGGCGTGCCGTAATGGGTGTTGCGCCCCTCCAGGCCGAAGGCGAGTTCGACCGTCGTTGTCTTGCCGGTGACGCGGGCGCCGGCCTCGAGAAGCTGCGAGACGATCCAGGCATGCGAGAGGGCGGGGCCGAAATGCCGCCCCCAGTCGGGGTTGCCGAAGGCGGTCACTTCGCCCGCGATGTCGAACAGGTCCTTGACGACCACGTCGAGTCCCGCAAGCGGGCCGTGCGGATTGCCCCGGATGTCGAGCGATTTGATCAGGCCGAGATCGGGAGCTTCGGAGAGGGGATGGCGCGTTTCCATGGCGAAAGGGTAACAGAGTTCGGCGCCGGGTTGAACCGGGGTTGAACCGGCTTCCGGCAGGGTTAAAATCGGCTGGCCGGCACCGATATCTCCGGCAGAGGACAAGGACGAGGGTCGATGAACGCCACTGCCATCACTGCGGATGCCGCGACGATCGAGGCCGCCGACAAGGCCGCCCGCCACTGGGTCAGCCCCGATCCCGGACCACTGAAACCGGGCTCGGAAGCACACAAGCGCGCCGTCTGCGCGATGTTCCACGAAACCTTCAACCCTTACAAACCCTCGGTCATCGAGTGGCCGAAGCTCGACCCCGAAACCCTGCACAAGATCACCTCGCTGCCGATCTGGGACATCGCGGTGCAGACCGAGGGCAAGGCGCGGCTGCGGATGGCGGCCTATGCGCGGATCATCGCCGATCCGGACATGAGCAAGACGATCGAGCTGAACGGCTGGGAGGAGAACCGGCACAAGGAGGTGCTCTCCAAGCTGGTCGAGGCCTATGACATTCCGCTCGAACCGGAGCCGGAATACCGCCAGCCGAAGGATCCCGAATGGGCCTATCTGGTCACCGGCTATTCCGAGTGCGTCGACAGTTTCTTCGCCTTCGGCCTGTTCGAATTGGCGAAGCGGTCCGGCTTCTTCCCGGCCGAACTGGTCGAGACCTTCGAGCCGGTGATGCAGGAGGAGTGCCGGCACATCCTGCTCTTCGCCAACTGGGTCGCCTGGCACCGCGCGAGGCTGCCGCTGCACCGGCGGATCTGGTTCGAACTCCGCGTCGCGGCGGTATGGGCGTTCCTCGGCTGGGAGCGGATCGGCATCGCCCGCGGCATGGACGACGGGGGCAAGGACAAACCCAAGGCGCAGGACAACAATTTCACCGTGACCGGCAGCAAGTCGGTCAGCGCCGAAGACATCTCGGTGCCGGAACTGATGCGCATCTGCCTCGAGGAGAACGACCGGGAACTGATGCGCATCTGCCTCGAGGAGAACGACCGACGCTTCGCCGGCTACGACCGCCGGCTGCTGCGGCCGACGACGATGCCGACCCTGGTGCGGATCGCGCTGAAATTCATGCCGAAACCGCGCCAGAAGGCGGCGGCGTGAGCGGCGGCGGCACGGCCGGCGGCAACGAACGGCAGATCGCCTACTGGAACGAGGTCGCGGGGCCGAAGTGGATCCGCGTCCAGGCGGCGATGGAATCGAGGCTGACGGCGGTCGAGGACCGCCTGCTGGAGCGGGCTGCGCCCCGCGCTGGCGAGCGGGTGCTGGAGGTCGGCTGCGGCACGGGGACGACCACCGCGCGGCTCGCCGGGCTGGTCGGTGAGGGCGGGCATGTCACCGCCGTCGATGTTTCCCGCCCGATGCTTGAGGCGGCGCGCGCCCGGCTTGCCGGCCTGGCGCAAGTGACGCTGATGGAGGCGGATGCCGCCTTCGCGACCTTCGCAGCGCCGTTCGACCTCGTCACCTCCCGCTTCGGCGTGATGTTCTTCGAGGATCCGGCGGCCGCCTTCGCCAATCTGCGCGCCTCACTCGTTCCGGGCGGCCGCCTCGTCTGCGCCGCCTGGGGGCCGATCGCCGACAATCCGCATTGGTCGGTGCCGCTTGAGATCACCGTGGCACGGCTCGGCCCACCAAAGCCGCGCCGGCCGCACGCGCCGGGCCCCCTGGCCTTTGCCGACCGCGACCATGCACGGACGGTGCTGACGCAGGCGGGCTTTGCCGAGATCGCCATCGAGCCCGAGCGGGTCATGCTGTCCGGGCGGTCACTCGACGACGAGGCCGAAATGGCGGGGACGATGGGCCCGGCCGGCGCGCTGATCGACGAGAAGGAGGCCGATGCCCAAACGCGCGCGGCGCTGCGGGTGGCCTTCCGCGAAGCTCTCCCCGGCTATGCCGACGCCGATGCCTGGCTGCCGGCGACGATCCACATGATCACGGCGCGCAACCCGGCCTGATCCGGCTGGTCACTGCAGCGCCGCCTCGGCGTGGCGGACCGCCGCAAGCGGGGCGGCGGCGCGGCCAACGACACGCCCGCCGATCAGGGCGAGCCAGTCGCCATCGGCGGGTGGGCGGGGCAACAGGCGGATCAGCCGCGCCTCGTCATCCAGCGCCACGGCATGAAACCGGCCACGCGCGGTCGTCATCGGACCATCCAAATGAATGACGCGGGCAACAGCATTGCCCGCGTCATCAAGTCCCAGCCATTCACGGGCGCGCGCGCCGGTCTCGGTCAGGAAGCTGTCGCGGCCGCGCACCCAGCGAAGCCGCATCGCATCAGCTCCGCCAGGCCGGCGGGCGCCACACCATCAGGCACTCTTGGTCATGATCTCGTCGGCGATGTTGCGCGGCACGGGATCGTAATGGTGGAACTGCATGGTGAAGGAGGCGCGGCCCTTGGTCATCGAACGCAGGTTCGAGATGTAGCCGAACATTTCCTTCAGCGGCACCTGGGCGCGGACGATCACGGTCGAACCCGAGCTTTCCTGGTTCTGGATCATGCCGCGCCGGCGGTTGAGGTCGCCCACCACATCGCCGACATGGTCCTGCGGCGTGGTGATCTCCACATCCATGATCGGCTCGAGGATGACCGGGCCGGCCTTCTTCATGCCCTCGCGGAAGCACGCCTTGGCGGCGATTTCGAAGGCCAGCGCCGAGGAGTCGACGTCATGGTACTTGCCGTCGACCAGCGTGTACTTGAAGTCCACCGTCGGGAAGCCGGCGAGCACGCCGGTATCGGCCTGCACCTTGATGCCCTTTTCCACCGCCGGGATGTATTCCTTCGGCACGGCGCCGCCGACCACCTTGTTCTCGAACAGGATGCCCTCGTTGCGCTCCTGCGGCTCGAAGATGATCTTGACCTCGGCGAACTGGCCCGAGCCACCCGACTGCTTCTTGTGGGTGTAGGTCTCGGTGTGTTCGCGGGTGATCGTCTCGCGATAGGCCACCTGCGGCGCGCCGACATTGGCCTCGACGCCATATTCGCGCCGCAACCGGTCGATGATGATGTCGAGGTGCAGCTCGCCCATGCCGGAGAGGATGGTCTGGCCGGTTTCCTGGTCCGTCTTGAGGCGGAGCGAGGGGTCCTCGCCGGCGAGCTTCTGCAGCGCCAGCGTCATCTTCTCGACGGCTTCCTTGGTCTTCGGCTCGACCGAGATGTCGATGACCGGCACCGGGAAGGCCATGCGCTCCAGCACCACCGGGTCGTCCGACGAGGCCAGCGTGTCACCCGTGCCGGTGTCCTTCAGGCCAACGAACGCGGCGATGTCGCCGGCGTGGACTTCCTTGACCTCCTCACGCTTGTCGGCGTGCATCTGGAACATGCGGCCGACGCGTTCCTTGTGGCCCTTGGTCGTGTTGAGCACCGTGTCGCCCGAGCGCAGCGTACCGGCATAGACGCGCACGAAGGTGAGCGTGCCGTATTTGTCGTTGATGATCTTGAAGGCGAGGCCGGCGAAGGGCGCGTCGGGGTTGGCCGGGATCACGCGGCGGTTGGCCGAGGGGTCTTCCTCCTCGCCTTCCGGCGGGGCGACCTTGATGCC
>JAJZFF010000166.1 GCA_021805485.1 Pseudomonadota bacterium | reverse complement strand
GAGGGGGCGACGATCCGCGGCGGGGCGGCGCCCCCGCCCGCGCCAGACCCGGCACCGAGGGCGGTGGTGAACGGCGCCCCGGTTATGCAGGCCGAGGCCACCCCGGCGCCGGCCCCGCGTCTTGCCCGGTTCGAGGACGTGATTGCCCTGGCCGGCGAGAAGCGGGACGCCTTGCTCTATGCCCATCTCCGCCACGATGCCCGGCTGGTGCGGTTCGCGCCGCCGGTGATCGAACTGAATCTTGCCGCCGAGGCGCCTCGCGATCTTTCGTCGCGCCTCGCGAGGTTTCTCGAAGCGGAAACCGGACGGCGATGGACCATCGCCCTGTCTCGCGCCGCCGGCGCGCCGAGCATGGTTGAGGCTGAAACCACGGCGCGCGAGACGGCGCGCGACGAGGCACTCGACCATCCGCTGGTCAGGGCCATCTTCGAGACGTTTCCGGGGGCGAAGATCGCGAGCGTCGAGGTCGACGCGCCGGCCGCCCTTGCGGAGCCGCCCGTGATGGATGATGACCGCTTCGACGATGTCCCGCCGATTTCCGACGACGACATCGCCGATGCCATGGAGATCGACTGATGAAGAACCTCGCCGGCCTGATGAAGCAGGCCCAACAGATGCAGCAGAACATGCAGGAGATGCAGTCGCGTCTCGAAGCCATGGAAATCCGGGGCGAGGCCGGCGCCGGCCTCGTGAAGGTCACGCTGTCCGGTAAGGGGGAGATGAAGGGGATCGAGATCGATCCCAAGCTGATCGACCCGAACGATGCCGAGATGCTTCAGGACCTGATCGTCGCCGCACATGGCGACGCCAAGTCGCGGCTGGAAACCCTCGCTGCCGAGGAAATGCAGAAAGTGACCGGCGGGATTTCGCTGCCGCCCGGCATGAAGCTGCCGTTCTGAGGCTGCATAGGCAGATATTCCTGCAATGATGGGCCCCGAGATCGAGCGGCTGGTCGGGCTGATGGCGCGGCTGCCGGGTCTCGGTCCGCGCTCGGCGCGACGCATCGTGCTGCGACTGATGGCCGAGCGCGAGCAGCGCCTGCTGCCGTTGATCGCGGCCCTCGATGCCGCCTGCCAGCGCGTCTCTATCTGCCCGGTCTGCGGCGGACTGGATTCTCAGCAACCTTGCACGATTTGCGCCGATATCGCACGCGAACCAATGATCTGCGTTGTGGAGACGGTCGCCGATGAATGGGCGCTGGAGCGTGCGGCGGTCTATCGCGGGCGCTACCACGTCCTCGGCGGCCTGTTGTCTGCCATTGCCGGCCGTGGTCCCGAGGAACTCGGCATCGACCGCCTGCTCGCCCGGCTCGACGGATCGGTGCGCGAGGTGATTCTTGCTTTGCCGGCCACCGTCGATGGCCAGGCTACCACGCATTACCTCGCCGAACGCCTCGCGACCTGCGGCGCCAGCGTCACCCGCCTCGCCCAGGGCGTGCCCGTCGGCGGCAGCATCGAGATCCTCGACGAGGGCACGCTCGCCCTCGCCCTGTCCGCCCGCCGCGCCGCCGGATGATGCAACTCGTTCGCGACGGGCGCGACCTCAGGGTCGATTTCTTCCGCGGCATCGCGCTGTTCTGCATCTTTCTCGACCATATCCCGCATGACACCCTGGCCCGCTTTACCGTGCGCAACCTCGCGCTGAACGACGCGACGGAGATCTTCATCCTCCTTGCCGGCTTTGCGGCGGCTCTTGTCTATGGCCGCAAGATGGATCGGGCGGGGCCGCTCTCCGCCTCGGCGGACATGCTAAAGCGCGCGTGGACGCTGTATATTGCGCATATTTTCCTCTTCGTGCTGTTCGCAGCACAGGTGGCGCTTGCCGCGATCTGGTTCGCGCGGCCGCAATACATTTCCGGGGTCGGCATCGATCATCTGGTGGCGAAGCCGTTGTCGGCGATCATAGAGGCCGTGCCGCTGCTCTACCAGCCGGCCTATCTCAACGTCCTGCCGCTCTATGTCGCGATCATGGGCGGCATTGCGCCGTTGCTCTTCATGCTCCGCTTTCCACGCACGCTGCTCGTGCTCAGTGTCGCGCTCTATGCCGGCGCACGGATTTTTGGCTGGAATTTGCCGACCCAAAGTGGTCATGGCTGGTTCTTCAATCCGTTCACATGGCAGTTGCTCTTTGTGCTCGGCATGCTGTTCTCGCGCCACGGGAAGCCGGATTTGCCCGGTCTAGCGACCGATGTGGTGGCCGTCGTGCTGCTGCTGATCGGCTTCGCGATTCTGCTGACCACCTGGATCGAGCCGTCGCTCGCGAAGCATATCCCGCCGATGCTCAAGCCCTTCGTGAGCAATATCGACAAGACCGGCCTGCATCCGTACCGGCTCGCCTCGATTCTCTCGCTTGCCTGGCTCGCCTCCCGCCATGTCCGCGCCGGTGGACGGTTTCTGGCCAGCCGCCTGGCCCGTGTCTTCGTCCTGATCGGCCAGTACGGCCTGCCAACCTATTGCGCTAGTATCCTGCTCTCGTATGCCGGGCGGATCGTCATGGACACAGATGATGGATGGGCGATGCAGATCGTCGTCAATCTCGCCGGTCTCGCCGCGCTGCTCGGCGTCGCCGCGATCGCCGCCTGGTACAGGGTGAAAGATGCCAAACCGTCTGTTGCTTAGTGTCCTGCTGCTTTTCGGATTGGCCGGGACGGCGGCGGCCGCGCCGCCCTGCCCGACCGTGCCGGTGCAGTATCTGCGTCTGCCGCATCTGCGGGCCGCGATCCATCAGGGCCAGCCGGTCGTGATTGCGGCGATCGGTTCGTCATCCACATGGGGCGCGATGGCGCACGATATCGGCGATTCCTATCCCGCGATGCTGCAGGATGACCTTGGCGACCGATTGCCCAACGCGGAGATCAGCGTGATCAATCGCGGCGTCAGCGGCGAGGATGCGCTGCGCGAGGACCGCCGGATGGAGAGCGACGTGCTCGCCTTGCGACCCGCGCTGGTCATCTGGCAGGTCGGCGCCAATGCGGCGATGCGCGGCGAATCGCCGGACCGGTTCATGTCACTGGTGGAGCAGGGACTGCGCAGGCTGCGCGCGGCCGATCTCGACGTGGTGCTGATGGACAACCAGCGGTCGCGCCGGTTGTTGAGCGCGCCCGACAACGCCCGGATCAACGCGGTGCTCGCCCATCTGGCCCGGCACTACCGCGTGGGGCTGTTCTCGCGCGATGTACTCATGCGCGCCTGGGCGCGC
This sequence comes from Pseudomonadota bacterium, assembly GCA_021805485.1. The sequence continues at coordinate 5,269 of JAJZFF010000166.1, read as the reverse complement.
GCCGGCGCCGATCCCTCCGGTTTTCTCGCGGCGGACGGCATGCATATGAACGATCAGGGCTATGCCTGCACTGCCGCGGCGCTGGCCGATTCGATCGTCGCCGCGGTGAAATAGCGTTCAGGCGTCCGGTTCGAGCGCCTCGGGCGTGTAGCCGAGCGTGTTCAACCCCTCTTCGAGCATGTCACCGAGGCCGGTTTCGCCAAGCAGGTAATCGGCGAGGCTGCCGTTGATCTGCTCCGCCGCCTGGGCGCGGGCGTCGGCCCACTCCTCCCTGCCGAAATCGCCGCGGCCGACCAGGAAGAGGGCCATCAGGTCGGTCGCCGCCTCGTCGGACAGAATGTCGATTGCCTCCCGCAACTCCGCCTCGCTCTCATCGCCGACCTGTTCGTCGAGCATGTCGGTCTCCTCTTCGGGCGGAGGCGTGCCCGCTTCGGGCTCGTCCTCCGGCTCGACCGACGGCAACCGGGCCTCAACGGCGCGTGCCTTGAGGATGATGAACTCGACATGTTCAGGCGCGATTTCGAGCGGAACCGGCTCCGGTTCCTCGGTGTCGATCACGCGCTTCCTGTCACGATCCGGATCGGCCATGGTGGAGTCTCCTCATCGGTGCGACTCCGGATCTGTGCATTGCGCCTTCCGGTTTGAAGTCCTCCGGAAGGCGAGTCTCTCAGCGGGAGGCGCGGGCCGTGTCCTTTGCGACGGTCGGATCGTCGGCCAGTTTCGGATTGCCCCGCCGCAACCTGTGCTCACCCAGCAGGAGCAGGATCGGTGCCGCGATATAGATCGATGACGAGGTGCCGACGACGATGCCGAACAGCATCACCCAGGCGAAGCCGGAGAGCGAGGCGCCGCCGAACAGGGCCAGCGGCAGTGCCGCGAGGAACACGGTGCTCGACGTGCCGAGCGTGCGGTTGAGGGTTTCGTTGATCGAGAGGTCGATCAGTTCGCGTAGCGGCATCGTCTTGTACTTGCGCAGGTTTTCCCGCATCCGGTCGTAGACTACCACCTTGTCGTTGGTGGAATAGCCGATCACGGTCAGGATCGCGGCGATGGTGACGAGGTCGAAGGGCAGGCGGGTAATGACCATGAAGCCGATCGTCTTGGTCACGTCGAGGATCAGCGTCGCCACCGCGCCGACGGCGAACTGCCACTCGAAGCGGAACCAGATATAGACGAGGATCATCAGGAAGCTGATCCCCAGCGCGATCAGCCCCTGCCGGAACAGCGTTGCCGAGACCGAGGCGCCGATCGCCTGGGTCGAGAGGATCTTCGCGCCGGGCAGGTTCTGCTTGACTACCCCTTCCGCGGCGGTGAGGGATTTCTGCGTATCCTTCGCATTGTCTTGGGATTCCAGGCTGATCAACACGCCCTTGTTGCCGCCGAAGCTTTGCAGGGAGGCGCCGGGCAGATGCACCGCCGCGAGTTCCGTCCGCAGCTTGGTGAAATCCGGCTTCTGCGGGGTTGCCACCTGGATGACGACGCCGCCCCGGAAATCGAGGCCGAGATTGAGGCCCGGATGAAAGAACAGGATCACCGACGCGGTCGAGAGAATCGCCGAGACCGCGAGGCCGATGAACCGTCCCTTCATGAACTGGATGCGCGTGCCGTCCGGCACCAGGCGGAAGGCGGGGCGGGTGAGGAATTTCATGGCGCGGGCCTCAGAGAACCGGCAGCGCGGCGGGGCGGCGCGCGACATACCAGCGCGCCGTGATCAGCCGTACCAGCACGGTCGACGTGAACAGGGTTGTGATGATGCCGACACAGATGGTCACCGCGAAGCCGCGGACCGGCGGCGAACCGAAAATGAACAGCATGATGTGGGCGAGCAGCGTGGTCACGTTACTGTCGATGATGGTGCCGTAGGCGCGCTTGTAGCCGGCTTCCAGCGCCGCGAGCGGCTTGCGGCCGAGCTTCACCTCCTCGCGCACGCGCTCGTTGATCAGCACGTTGGAGTCCACCGCCATGCCGAGCGTGAGCAGGATGCCCGCCATGCCCGGCAGCGTCAGCGTCGCCCCCATCAGCGACAGCACCGCGATCAGCAGCAGCAGGTTGACCACCAGGGCAATGTTCGCGAACCAGCCGAACAGGCCGTAGAAACTCGCCATGAAGGTGATGACCAGCACGAAGCCCACCGCCAGCGAAACGATGCCGGCGCGGATCGCGTCCGCCCCGAGTTCTGGCCCGACGCTCTGCTGCTCGACCACCTTGAGCGGGGCGGGCAGGGCGCCCGCGCGCAGCAGCAGTGCGAGATCGGACGCGCTCTTGGCCGTGAAGCTGCCCGAAATCTGCCCTCGCCCGCCGACGATCGGCGTGCGGATCACCGGCGCCTCGATGATCTTGTGATCGAGCTCGATCGCGAACAGCTTGCCGACGTTATGGGTCGTGATATCGGCGAACTTGCGGGCGCCGACACTGTTGAAGGTGAAGTTCACCACCCATTGCCCGCTCTGCGGGTCTTGCCCGGCCTGGGCGTTGGTCAGGTCGGCGCCGTCGACAGCGACGCGCGAGCGGATCGCGAGCTTGCGGCCGCTGCCATCGCTCATCGGCAGGATCTCGACGCCGGGCGGCGGTGTCTTGGTCTCCGGGTTCACGTCCTCGGCAACCATATGGAAGGTCATGTGCGCGGTCTTGCCGAGCAGTTTCTTGATCTGGTTCGGGTCCGACACGCCGGGAAGCTGGATGACGATCTGGTCCGCGCCCTGCCGCGCGATCTGCGGATCGACCACGCCGCTGCCGTCGATGCGCCGGCCGATGATGGTGATCGACTGGGCGATGGCCTGGGTCTGCTTGGCGATCAGCGCCGGGCGGGAGAGGGTGAGCGTTGCTGCCCCCGCATCTGTCACCTTCACGTCGAGATCCGGCGCGCCGCCGGCCGCCGCTACCGGGGAGACCAGCTTCGCGAGGATCTGCCGCACCTGCGCAGCATCTTGCGGCTTGACCAGGTTGAACTGGACCCGCCGCGCCGCGACATCCCCGCCCAGATCGGTGTAGCCGATATCGGCCCCCAGCAGGGAATGGCGCACCTCGTCGGTGAGGTTGGCGAGCTGTTCCTTCACCACCGCGTTCATGTCGATCTGCATCAGCAGGTAGGAGCCGCCGCGCAGGTCGAGGCCGAGATGGATCTGTGGCCAGGGAATGCCCGGCACCGGCCGCTTGATCAGGTTCGGCAGCGTGAGCAGCACGCCGATCGCGCAGAACAGCACGATCAGGGTGGTTTTCAGACGCGTGAAATAAAGCATGACAGGCGAAGGGCTCCCAACGGCAAGGCATGGGTGGTATGGCGGCCTCGGCTTGCGGGTGCAAGCCCGCAGCGGTCGGGAACGGAAAGTGATGCAGAAACTTGGGGTTGGCGTGATCGGGGTTGGCCATTTCGGCCGCTACCATGCATTGAAGACGGCCGCTTCCGAGCGGGCTGTTCTGGTTGGCGTGTCCGATCCCGATGCGGACCGTGCCGCGGCGGTGGCCGCAGAAGCCGGTTGTGTCGTCCGACCGCTCGACGAACTGATCGCGGCGTCCGACGCGGTGATCGTCGCCGCGCCGGCCGACTCCCACTTCGCTCTCGCCCGGCGTGCGCTCGAGGCCGGGCGCCATGTCCTCGTCGAAAAGCCGATTGCCGCGACGGTGGAGGAAGCGGAAATCCTTGGCCGCCTCGCGCGCGAACGCGGCCTGGTGCTCCAGGTTGGGCATCTCGAGCGGTTTTCCGCCGCTCATGGCGCCGTCGCCGCGCGAATGGGCAAGCCTCTGTATATCGAGGCCGTGCGGATCGCCCCGTTCAAGCCGCGCGGCACCGACGTATCGGTGATCCTTGACCTGATGATCCACGATCTTGACCTCATTCTCGCCCTGGTCGCCCAGCCGATCGAAAGCATCGACGCCGTCGGCGCGGCGGTCGCCAGCGCGCATGAGGACATTGCCAATGCGCGGGTGCGCTTTGTGAACGGATGTGTCGCCACCGTGACCGCCAGCCGCATTTCCCTGAAGACCGAGCGACGGATGAGAATATTTTCCGAGGCGGGCTATCTCGCGGTGGATTTCGCGGCGCGCCGGCTTAGCCTTGTCGGGCGAGGGCAGGGCGAAGGTCCGCGGATGCCGGGTTTCGAGGAATTCGGCATCGAGCAGGCCGGCTGGGAAGACCATGATGCGCTGGCCGCCGAACATGCCGCGTTCCATGCCGCGTGCCTCGACGGCGCGCCGGTGCTTGTCGATGCCGAAGCCGGGCGTCGCGCGCTGGAGGCGGCGATCGGCGTTGGACGATCGATTGCGGAAAGCCGTGCGAGGGCCGAGGCATCGGGTCTGATCGGCGGGCCCTGAAACGAGGGGTGCCGCCGCGCCGAGTCGCGGCCTGTCGGGCCGTCTGCCGGGCGCGCGCGGGCCAACCGGAAAAATCCAGTCCATTCCTTGATCGTTTCGCTGGCTTCTGGACTTTTCCAAAATCCCTTGTTGACGCGCCAAGCCGCTGCCCGCTACGTCGTTCACGTGTCTGAAACAGCCATTCCGCTTCCTGCGATTCGAATCCGTGGCCGTACCTTCATGGCCATGGTGGTCATGCCGGAATCGCCTTTCGGCGCCTGGCTCGATGCGCTCGACCGGCAGATCCAGCGCTCCGTCGGGTTTTTCGAAGGCCGCCCTGTCGTGGTCAATCTCGCGCTTCTCTCGACGACCGGCGATGATCTTCCCGGTATTCTCAAGGCCCTCGAGGCGCGCGATCTGCGCATAATCGGCGTCGAGGGTGTGGAGATGGAGCGGCTGGCCGGAACACCCTGGTTTGGCGTCAATCTCGCCCCGCCTGGCCGGGAAGGCCGTGGCGATCGGGCGATCGACGTTCCTGAACCCGAAGCCGCCTCGGCAGTGGAGGCGCCAGCGGCCCCCCTCGTGCCTTCGTCCCGCCCGTCGCTGCTGATCGACCGACCGGTGCGTTCCGGCCAGTCGGTCGTCTTCGAGGATGGCGATATCACGGTGATCGGCCCTGTTGCCTCAGGCGCCGAACTCATTGCCGGCGGGTCGATCCATGTTTACGGCACGCTACGTGGCCGCGCCGTCGCCGGTCTTGCGAACGGTCACGAGGCGCGGATCTTCTGTTCCCGGCTTGCCGCTGAACTGCTCGCGATTGACGGACTCTACCGCACGGCGGATCACTGGGGTACCGGCCTGCAGGGGCGGGCGGTGCAGGTCTGGCTGGATGACAAGGAGCTGCGCCTCGCAGCATTGGGATAGGAATTCATTCATGGCGAAGGTTCTCGTAGTCACATCGGGCAAGGGCGGCGTCGGC
>JAJZFF010000577.1 GCA_021805485.1 Pseudomonadota bacterium | reverse complement strand
TCATGCATGGGCGAGCGCCGTCCGGGCCAGCACGTCGAGTACCGCCATGCGGATGGCGACGCCCATCTCCACCTGCTCGCGGATCACCGAGCGGGTGGCATCGTCGGCGACCTGGCTGTCGATCTCGACGCCGCGATTCATCGGGCCGGGATGCATCACCAGCGCATCCGGCTTCGCCACGGCGAGCTTGGCGGCGTCGAGTCCATAGAAGGTGAAGAACTCGCGGGCGCTGGGGATCAGCCCGGCGTTCATCCGCTCGGTCTGCAGCCGCAGCGCCATCACGATATCGGCGTCGCGCAGGCCCTCGCGCATGTCGTGGAACACGGTGGCGCCAAACTGGTCGATCCCCGAGGGGATCAGCGTCGGCGGGCCGACGACGCGCACCCGGCTGCCCATCGCGGTGAGCAGCAGGAGGTTCGAGCGGGCGACGCGAGAATGCGCGATATCGCCGCAGATGGCAACGGTGAGGCCGGCGAGCGTGCCCTTGTTGCGGCGGATCGTCAGCGCGTCGAGCAGCGCCTGGGTCGGGTGCTCGTGCATCCCGTCGCCGGCGTTGATCACCGCGGCATCGACCTTCTGGGCGAGCAGGGCGGGCGCGCCGGAGGCCTTGTGGCGGACCACCAGCAGGTCGCAGTTCATCGCGTTCAGCGTCGCCGCGGTGTCGAGCAGGGTTTCACCCTTGGAGACCGAGGAGGTCGAGACCGACATGTTGATCACATCGGCGCCGAGCCGCTTGCCGGCGAGCTCGAAGCTCGTGCGGGTGCGGGTGGAATCCTCGAAGAACAGGTTGATCAGGGTCCGGCCGCGCAGCACGTCCCGCCGCGTCTTGCCCGACCGGTTGAGCAGCACGTAGCTCTCGGCGAGGTCGAGCAGGGCGGAAATGTCGCGCGGGTGGAGACCTTCGATTCCCAGGAGATGGCGCGTCGGCAACCGCATGACGGTCTCCTTACAGCCCCGCCGCGCCGGCGGGAAGAGCGCTTCCTACTGGCTGGCCCAGACGATGCGGTGAAGGGCGCCGATCTCCTCGGTCATGAAGCCGCGGGGCGGGTAGGCGGGATTGAAGCAGCCGAGATCGACCCGGGAGACGGTGCGGCGCAGCAACTGCCGGGCCATCACCTCGCCGCCGGCGGTACGGATGACGACACGGTCGCCGGTGCGCACGGGGGACGCGGGCGAGACCACGATGATGTCGCCATCGCGATAGACGGGGTCCATCGAATCGCCCTGGATGGTGAGCGCGAAGGCGTGCGGATCGCCGGCGATCCCGGCATCGCCGACGGGCAGGGCGATGCGGTCCCAGCCGCCGCCGGTCGGGTTGCCGCCCTCGTCGAAGAACCCGCCCTGGCCGGCCTGCGCGAGGCTGGCCAGCGGCACGGTGCGCATCGCCGGCCGGCGCGGGCGGCTGGTGCCGGCCGGCGTCGTGCTTCTGCCGCCGACCAGGGCGGCGAAGGCCTCGATGCCGATGCTGCTGGCCGAGAGAATCTTGGCGATGCTCTCGGTCGAGGGCCAGCGCAGCCGGCCATCCGGCGTGCGGCGCTTCGAGGGATTGAAGCTGGTGGGGTCGAGCCCGGCGCTGCGGGCAAGGGCGGAAGCCGACAGCCCCCGTTGCGCCGCCAGCGCGTCAATCGCCCGCCAGATATCTTCGTGCTGCATCGTCTTGTTCTTAACGGATTTATGGGTCTTTGAAAGAAAAAATTAAGGAAAACCATGAGTTAACGCTTGCGGCGGATACAACCTCTGGTTAGTATTTTCTTGTTTCGTTCTCATGGAGCTGTCGCGATGATCTTCGCCCCGTCAGAACCGCTGAGTCCAGATGCGAAACAGAATTGGAGAATGACCGGCGAACAGGAAAAAAATTCCGGAACCGCCGGAAAGATCCGAGCCCGCTTTCAGAAGGAGACATGAAATGACTTTGACCCTGCGCAACCTTTCCGTCCTCGCCTACGCCAACGGCTTCACCCTCTGGCACTATCGCGCAGGCAACGAGGCGCTTTCCGTCCTTGAGGATGACGGGTTCTTCGGCCCGGCCGCCGACCTGATCGCGCCGGGGGACATCGTGATGGCCTCCGGTTCCCAGGGCGCGCGGATGGGTGCGATCGCCCGCCGTGGCGACCACCTTGTGCTGGCGCCGATATAGGCCGCGGCCCAAAGGGCCTGCCCGCGCCGCCCGAACGATGGACAATTGCCTCGGCGGCGCGGCGGGCCTATCCCTGTTGCATGACCGTGAACATTGCCATCTGCCAGACCGAGGGCCGTTTCGCCGATCCCGAAGCGGGGCACACCCTGCTCGACGAGGAGGCGCGGGCCGCCGCCGCCGCCGGCGCGGATCTTCTGGTGCTCCCGGAACTGTTCCTGACCGGATACAATCTCGGCGCGGCGCGTGCGCGGGAGCTGGCGCTGGATCCGGAAGGGGAGCAAATCGGCCGGGCGAGGGCACTCGCGGCCGAGGTCGGCATCGCGCTGTGCTTCGGCTTCCCCGAGCGTGTGGGCGACGGGGTCGCGAACAGCGCGATCCTGATCGACGAGGCCGGCGGCGCGCGGCTGATCTATCGAAAGGTGCACCTGTTCGGGGATCTCGACCGCGGGATGTTCGCGCTACGGGGGGATGGATTTCCGGTTGTCGCCTGGCGGGGGCTGAGCCTGGGCCTCGCGATCTGCTATGACATCGAATTCCCCGAGACGGCGCGGATGATGGCGCTGGCGGGAGCCGACCTGATCCTGGTGCCCACGGCGCTGATGCCGCCCTATTACGTTGTGGCGGATTCGCTGATCCCCGCCCGGGCCTATGAAAACCAGGTCTACATCGCCTATGCCAATCATTGCGGCGGCGAGCCGGGGATCGACTATATCGGCCATTCCTCGATCTGCGGGCCGGACGGCGCGGTGCTGGCCAAAGCGGGCGCCGGCCCGACGCGACTGATGGCGCGGATCGATCCCGGACACCTCGCCGAAGTGCGCCGCCGCGATCCGTTGCTGGCCGACCGGCGGCCGGCGCTCTACGGGACGATCGCGGGCTGAGGCGGGCCGTTCAGAGCCGGCGGAGCATGACGATCCGGTTGGAATTGGTTCCCCGCGTGCCGTTGCTGACGCCCCAGCAATTCGAGGTCTTGGTGAAGGTCTGAAGGTTGACCAGCACGCCAAGCCGTTGAAAGGGCAGGCCATCCGCCGCTTGCCAGACGCGCTTTTCGAGCAGTACCCGGCCGCGCCGCACCTCGCCCACCTCGAAGGCGACATGGCCGCCCGGCCGCACGAGCCGGGCCAGTTCGGCGAGCACGCGGTGCACCATTTCCGTCCAGGCGGCTTCGCTCCGGTGCAGGTCGATTGCGACCGCGCCGGGATCGATCCCGGCGAACCAGCAGCGCAGCCAGTTGTCGGCCGCATAGTCCACGACATCGAGAAACGGCGGCGAGGTGACGACCAGGGCGACCGAGCGCGCGGCCAGGCCCGGAACATGCCAGGCCGGGCCGGTGTGCAGGCCAGGCGCGCCACAGGCGGGAACGGTGCCGTCGCGCAGCAGGGATTTCGATTTCTGGAGGATGAGGGCGGCGATGTCACGCTCGGGTGGGGCAAGGCCGAGCCTTTCGTTGATCCGACGCTGCGCCGTGACGGACACGGCCTGGTTGGGCGGCATCGAGCGGCCGGAGAAGAAGCCGGGGGAGTGGCCGGTGAGCCGGTTGATCGCGACCATGCGAATCCAGTCGGCGACCGGATCGGGCCGCGCGGCGCCCAGCGGGGCGCGTTCGGCGAGCCAGTCCCGCAGCGCCTCGAGGCGGGCGAGGGTCATGGGATGGTAGAAGGCCAGCAGGTCGTCGCGACGGATTTTCCCGAGCGCCCAGTCCACGCTGCGCAGCGAATCGGCGATATCATGCAGATCGATCGGCCGCAGCCGGGGGCGGCACATCAGCGCGGCAAGCGGATTGATGTCGTTGCCGGCGGCCCGGCGCTGCATCAGCGCCGCCTGGACCAGCGTTGTGCCACGGCCCATGAAGGGGTCGAACACGAGATCGCCCGGGGCGGTGAGGCGGGAAATGAAGAAGGCCGGAAGCTGTGGCTTGAAGCAGGCCCGGTAGGAAATCTCGTGGATCGCGTGGGCCTGGCGCTGGCCGGACGTCCAGAACGCGTTGATGAAATAATCGATCCCGTCCGCGCGTTCGTGGCGTGTTATGCCGTCGAAATCACGGAAGTCGAGAATTCCGTCGATGAGCGTCCGGTCGGGAAAAGGCTTCGGCAATGTCATGTTCAAGATGTCCATGAAGCCCACGGATCACTTCAGACGTGGTGAAAATCTGCGTCTTCCGGATTTCAGGTGTTCATGATCTGGCATTTGGCGAGGGCTTCTGTCCGTGGTCGCTTTTCGTGCCGCATGCAATACTGAAGCAATAGTCTTCAGCCTCCGAAGCCCGCCGGCTGGCCACCGAAGGGCACTTGACCGGAAGCCTGAACCCGGCAAAACACGGCTATTCAGACAGAACGCCGGGTTAGCACAGCGGTAGTGCAGCGGTTTTGTAAACCGAAGGTCGGGGGTTCAAATCCCTCACCCGGCACCAGCCTTTCGGACAGCGTGGGCGTCTCGACAAGGTAGGCCGCGCGTGAATCGGCGCTACGCTCATGGCCGTGGCCGGCGCTCGGTTTCGCTCCTTCGGCGAACGGTCATGATGCATGAGACAACATCGAATTGGCCTTGAGATCGGACCATCCGATGGGGCGGTCGATAGAAACCCGGTGAGGACATGCCTCACCGGGAGATTTTTTCATGTCAGGGGGAGAGTGTTCCGGTTCGGCCCGTCTGTCTGCCCGAATGTCCCGAACACGATTTCATCATGACCAAACCTCGTCCCAGGAGCCGGCCGTCGAGGCCTTGCTGTATTCGGTCGCGCGGTTCTCGAAGAAGTTCGTGTGCTCGACGGCGTTGAGCATCTCGTCGAGCCAGGGAAGCGGATTCTTGTCGACATGGAAGAGCGGGTTGAGTCCGAGCTGGAGCAGACGGCGATCCGCGATATAGCGGATGTAGCGCTTCACCTCTTCGGCGGTCAGCCCCTCGACGGCGCCGAACTCGAAGGCGAGGTCGATGAAGGCATCCTCGTGATCGACGATGGTGGCGCAGCAGAGATAGATCTCGCGCCGCAGTTCCTCGGTCCAGATTTCCGGGTTCTCGGCGACGAAGGTACGGAACAGCTTGATCACCGAGTTGCAGTGCAGGCTCTCGTCGCGCACCGACCAGGAGACGATCTGGCCCATCCCCTTCATCTTGTTGAAGCGCGGGAAGTTCAGCAGGATCGCGAAGGAGGCGAAGAGCTGCAGCCCTTCGGTGAAGGCGCCGAAAGCGGCCAGCGTCTTGGCGATCTCGTGCTTCGAGTCGACGCTGAATTCCTGCATGTAGTCATACTTGTCCTTCATCTCCTTGTATTTGAGGAAGGCCGAGTATTCGACTTCCGGCATGCCGATCGTGTCGAGCAGGTGCGAATAGGCGGCGATGTGGATCGTCTCGATGTTCGAGAAGGCCGACAGCATCATCAGCACTTCCGTCGGTTTGAACACCTGGCTGTAGTGCTTCATGTAGCAGTTGTTCACCTCGACATCCGCCTGGGTGAAGAAGCGGAAGATCTGGGTGAGCAGGTTGCGCTCGCCGGGGGTGAGGTTGCGGTGCCAGTCCTTCACGTCGTCCGCGAGGGGAACTTCCTCCGGCAGCCAGTGGACGCGCTGCTGGGTCAGCCATGCCTCGTAGGCCCAGGGGTAGCGGAACGGCTTGTAGACCGGGTTTTCCGTGAGCAGGTCGAAATGCGCGGGGGTTTCGACCGGGATGGGCGCGGCGGTATCGGCGGTGGTGACGGACATTCAGGCAGATCCTCGGAAAGACGTGGGAACGCGGCGGCCGGACTACTGGCAGGCCAGGCATTCCTCGTAATTGGTCGTGCTTGCGGCGGCGGCAACCAGCGGTGCCGGGGCCGGCGCGGTGCGGTTGGCGGCGTCGCCGTGCTCGTGGCGCTGCACCTTCTCGCTCACCGTGTCAGCGCGCTGGATCGAGAGAGAGCGGCAGTAATAGAGCGACTTCACGCCCTTCTTCCATGCCTGGAAATGGATCTGGTGCAGATCCCGCTTGTGGACATTTGCCGGCAGGAAAACGTTGATCGACTGGCTCTGGCAGATATACGGCGTGCGGTCGGCGGCGTGTTCGATCACCCAGCGCTGGTCGAGTTCGAAGGCGGTCTTGAAGACGGCCTTCTCGTCGTCGGTGAGAAAATCGAGATGCTGGACCGAGCCCTTGCTGACGGTGATGTTCGACCAGGTTTCCTCATCGTCGCGGCCCTTGGCGGCGAGGAGCTGCTGCAGGTGGCGGTTGCGCACCGAGAAACTGCCGGACAGGGTTTTCTGCAGGAAGACATTGGCGGCGATCGGCTCGATGCCGGGGCTCGAATTGCCGGCGATGATCGAGATCGAGGCGGTCGGCGCGATCGCCATCTTGTGCGAGAAGCGCTCCATCACGCCGTATTCGGCGGCGTCGGGGCAGGGGCCGCGTTCCTCGGCGAGCTTGCGCGAGGCGGCATCGGCGCCGGCGCGGATATGCCGGAAGATGCGGATGTTCCACGCCTTCGCCATCGCGCTCTCGAACGGAATGTTGAGCGACTGCAGCAGCGAGTGGAACCCCATCACGCCGAGGCCGACCGAGCGCTCGCGCATCGCGGCGTATTTGGCGCGGGCCATCGAGTCCGGCGCGCTATCGATGAAATCCTGCAAGACATTGTCGAGGAAGCGCATCACGTCCTCGATGAACTGCGGATTGTCGTGCCATTCGAGCCATGTCTCGAGATTGATCGATGACAGGCAGCAGACGGCGGTGCGCTGCTGGCCGTGATGATCAAGGCCGGTGGGCAGGGTGATCTCGGCGCAGAGATTGGAGGTCTTTACCTCGAGGCCGGCGAGCTTGTGGTGCTCGGGCCGCGCGTTGTTCACGTGGTCGGCGAAGATGATGTAGGGCTCGCCGGTCTCGATCCTGGCGGTCAGGATGCGGATCCAGAGCGAGCGGGCGGAGACGGAGCGGACATGCGCGCCGTCCTTGGGCGAGGTGAGGGCCCACATCTCGTCCGCCTCCACGGCGCGCATGAACGCGTCGGAGACCAGGATGCCGTGATGCAGGTTGAGCGCCTTGCGGTTCGGATCGCCACCGGTGGGGCGGCGGATCTCGATGAATTCCTCGACCTCCGGATGGGAAATCGGCAGGTAGACGGCGGCCGAACCACGGCGCAGCGAGCCCTGGCTGATCGCCAGCGTCAGGCTGTCCATCACCCGGATGAAGGGAACGACGCCCGAGGTCTTGCCGTTCTGGCCGACCTTCTCGCCGATCGAGCGCAGGTTGCCCCAATAGGAGCCGATGCCGCCGCCCTTGGAGGCGAGCCAGACATTCTCGTTCCAGAGATCGACGATGCCTTCCAGGCTGTCCGACGCCTCGTTGAGGAAGCAGGAGATCGGCAGGCCGCGCTTGGTGCCGCCGTTCGACAGCACCGGGGTCGCCGGCATGAACCAGAGCTTGCTGATGTAGTCGTAGAGCCGCTGGGCGTGCTCGGCGTCGTCGCCATAATAGGAGGCGACGCGGGCGAACAGGTCCTGATAGCTTTCGCCCGGCATCAGATAGCGGTCGTTCAGCGTCGCGCGGCCGAATTCGGTGAGCAGCGAATCGCGCGAGCGGTCGATCCTGATCTGATAACCCCCACGGATCTGCACATCGGTGTCGAGCAATGCGGGTTCGGGTCGGTTGATCGCGTTCATTGCAGTGGGGGCTCCCGTCGTTTCGGCGAAGCACATAACAACATATTGGGTAGGCATCGCGCAATCGCCACTAGATCAAGTTAATCCAAAAAAATCTCTTGCGCCGAGTCGGGCCCGGACGGTCTTATGTGTTCGTTGTTTGTTCTTATGCTAGACTTATGGCGCCGGCCCGGCAAGCGGGTGGCCGCACAATGCCGAATCGACGCAAAGGCCCGCGCGATCTGCATCGCGCGGGCCTGAAAAACCGTGGGGCGGTCGGGAGAGGCGGAAGCCGCGGTTCAGCGCAGCCCCTGGCAGAAGGTCTGGATGCGGGTGCAGGCGTCGCGCAGCGCCTCGGTCGAGGTCGCGTAGCTGACCCGGAAATAGCCGGGATAGATGAAGGCGCTGCCATGCACGGCCGCGACTCCCTGCTCTTCCAGCAGCGCCGTGACGAAGGCCTCGTCATCGACGATTTTTGTTCCGCCCGCCGAGGTCTTGCCGAGGCAGCCGGCGATCGAGGGGAAGACGTAGAACGCGCCCTCGGGCTTCGAGCAGGTGATGCCCGGCGCCTCGTTGAGCATCGCGACCACGAGATCCCGCCGCTCGCGATAGGCGGCGCGCATCACGTCGATCGCGTCCTCCGGGCCTTCCAGCGCGGCGAGGGCCGCGGCCTGGCTGACCGAGGAGGTGTTCGAGGTCGACTGGCTCTGCAGCTTGTCCATCGCCTTGATGAGCT
>JAJZFF010000646.1 GCA_021805485.1 Pseudomonadota bacterium | reverse complement strand
CCCAGGTGCGCAGCAGGGCGGCGCGCATGTTGTGCGTCACCGGCCCGGTGACCAGCAGCACATCGGCGTGGCGCGGCGAGGCGACGAAGCGCAGGCCGAAGCGTTCGAGATCGTAGAACGCGTTGCCGAGTGCGACGATCTCCAGCTCGCAGCCGTTGCAGGAGCCGGCGTCGATCTCCCGGATCGACAGGCTGCGCCCGAGCCGCGCGCGCGCCGCGACGCCGACCGCGCGCGCCACCGCCTCCAGCTCGGCCGCGTCCACCGCCGGCGGCGGTTCGCTCAGCGGGCGGTGCAGCAGGCCTTCGAGCAGCGTTCGTCGCATCGCCCTGTCCTGTAAATCGTGGGTCCTAGAGATCGTGGCCGGAATAGGCGCAGTTGAAGGATTTGTTGCAGAGCGGGAAGTCGGCGACGATGTTGCCGTCCACCGCCGCCTCCAGCACCGGCCACTGGAACCAGGACGGGTCGCGCAGATGGCAGCGCGCGATGGTGCCGTCCGCGGCGAGCCGGACCCAGGCGAGGATGTCGCCGCGGAAGCCTTCCACCAGCGCCGCGCCCTCGGTCCCGGCGCCGTGCGGTGCCGGCGCGCGGACATCGCCGGCCGGCAGCCCGGCGAGGAGCTGCTCGATCAGGCCGAGGCTGGCCTCGATCTCGGCGATGCGGATCCACACCCTGGCATTGACGTCGCCCTCCTCGCGCACCGGCACGGTGAAGCGCAGTTCGTCGTAGGGCGGGTAGCCGGGCCAGCGCCTGGCGTCGAAATCCCGTCCCGAGGCGCGTCCGACGAAGCCGCCGCAGCCGAACTGGCGGGCCAGCGCCGGATCGAGCCGCCCGGTGCCGACGACGCGGTCCTGCAGCGAGGCGGTGTTGTCGTAGAGCTCGACGAGGCGCGGGAAGCGCTGGCGCACCGCGGCGACCAGGGCGGTGATGGCGGCGGCCCCGGCGGCGTCGAGATCGGCGGCGACGCCGCCGGGGACGACGCGGTCCATCATCAGCCGGTGGCCGAAGCCCTGGGAGGCGGCGCGCAGCACGCGTTCGCGCAGCACCGCGCAATGCGCGTTCATGATGGCGAAGGAGGCATCGTTGCAGACCGCGCCGACATCGCCGAGATGGTTGGCGAGGCGCTCGAGCTCCGCCAGCAGCGCGCGCAGCCACACCGCGCGCGGCGGCGGGGCGAGGCCGAGCGCCGCCTCCACGGCGCGGGCGAAGGCGAGGGCGCAGGCCACCGTGCTGTCGCCGGAGACCCGCCCGGCGAGGCGCGCGGCGCGAGCCAGGTCGGCGCCCTGCATCAGCGCCTCGGTGCCCTTGTGGGTGTAGCCGAGCCGTTCTTCCAGCCGCACCACCGTCTCGCCGTCGGCGTGGAAGCGGAAATGTCCGGGCTCGATGATGCCGGCATGCACCGGCCCGACCGCGATCTGGTGCAGCGCCCCGCCCTCGGCGGGCAGGAACGGGTAGGGCGCGGCCGCCTCCGCCGCCGGCTCGCCTGGGCCCAGCGGCGCGCGCACGCCCCAGGCGCCGTGATCGAGCCAGGGCCGCGCGTCCGCCAGGCCCTCGGCGACGAGCCCGAACAGGTCCTGCGCCGCGCGCTCCAGCCGGATCGCCGGGGCGTGGCGGGCGCCGAGGGCGGGAAAGCGCCGGTCGGCGCAGGGCAGGCTGAGGACCCCGATCGCATCGCGCTCGCCGCGCAGCACCGCCATGTGCACCGAATCGGCCTCGCCCCAGAGCCCGAGCAGGGTCCAGCGCCCGGCCGCGAGCTCGCCGCCGGCGACGCGCCAGGAGGCGACATCGACGACGAAGCGCGGCCAGGGATGGTGACCCTCGACCCGGGTGGCGGCGCGGAGTTCGGGAAAGATCGGCACCGGCGCCCCCTCAGCCGAGCAGCACGGCGACGTGCTGGAACCAGGCGACCAGTGGCGGCGGCAGGTAGATGCCGGCGCCGAGCACCAGGCCGAGATGGGCGAAGCTCGGCAGGTAGGAGGCCTTGACCGGCCCGACCGGGCCGCGCGGCTCGCCGAACGCCACCGAGGCCAGGCGCGTCAGCAGCGCGCCGAAGGCGACCAGCAGCCCGAGGGCGAGCGCAGCGGCGAGGAACGGGCCGCGCGCGAAGCTGGTGCTGACGATGAGGAATTCGCTCATGAAGATGCCGAACGGCGGCAGGCCGGCGATCGCCGCCACGCCGGCGACCAGGCTCCAGCCGAGCAGCGGGTGGCTCGCCGTCAGCCCGCCGATCTCGGAGATGCGCTGCGTGCCCTTCACCTGGGCGGTGTGGCCGACGGAGAAGAAGATCGCCGACTTGGTCAGGCTGTGCAGCGTCATCTGCAGCAGCCCGGCGAAATTCGCCAGCGGCCCGCCCATGCCGAAGGCGAAGACGATGATGCCCATGTGCTCGATCGAGGAATAGGCGAACAGGCGCTTGATGTCGCGCCGGCGGTAGAGCATCAGCGCGGCGAACAGCACCGAGAGCAGGCCGAGGGCGGCCATCAGCACGCCAGGATCCACCGCGCCCTGGTTGCCGGCGAGCAGGATCTTGAAGCGCAGCAGCGCGTAGAGCGCGACATTGAGGAGCAGGCCGGAGAGCACGGCGGAGATCGGCGTGGGGCCCTCGGCGTGCGCGTCCGGCAGCCAGGCGTGCAGCGGCACCAGCCCGACCTTGGTGCCGTAGCCGAGCAGCAGAAACACGAAGGCGACGTTGAGCAGCGCCGGCTCCATGGCGCCGGACTGGCGCACCAGCAGGGTCCATTCCATCGCCGGCACGCCGGTGCCGAGCACCGGCCGCGCCGCGAGATAGACGAGGATGGTGCCGAACAGCGCGAGCGCGATGCCGACGCTGCCGAGGATGAAGTATTTCCACGCCGCCTCGATCGCCGCATGAGTGCGGTAGATGCCGACCATGACCACCGTGGACAGCGTGGCGAGTTCGACGCCGACCCACATCAGGCCGATGCTGTTGGCGATGAGCGCGAGGTTCATCCCGAACATCATCAGCTGGTAGATGGCGTGGTAGAAGCGCAGATGGGTGCGGGTGAGATGCTCGGTCTCCAGCTCGTGGCCGATATAGCTGGCGCTGAAGACGCTGGTGGTGAGACCGACGAAGCTGTTGAGGACGAGAAAGACGATGTTGAGATCATCGACGAGAAAGAGCGGGCTCGGCGCCGGCCGGGCGCCGAGCAGCAGCAGCGCGGCGAGCAGCGAGAGCAGGCTGGCGGCGACGTTCAGCCGCGCCGCGGCGCGGTAGCCGGGCAGGACGGCGAGCACGGCCGCGGCAAGGGCCGGCGTCACCAGCAGCGCCTGCATCGCGATCGGCGCCAGCGCGGTCATCGCCGCTCGCCGCGGAACTGGTCGAGCGCCTGGACCTCGACCGTGTCGAAGCGCTCGCGGATGCGGAAGAGAAAGATGCCGATGACGATGAAGGCGATGAGGATGGAGAAGGCGACGCTGATCTCCACCACCAGCGGCATGCCTTGCGCGCCGGTGGCGGCGAGGACGAGGCCGTTCTCCAGCGACATGAAGCCGGCGACCTGGCTCACCGCGTTGCGGCGCGTGACCATGATCAGCATGCCGAGCAGGATGACGGAGAGCGCCAGCGCGATGTCCTCGCGCGCCAGCGGCGTGGCGGAGGCGGTGGTGCGCAGCATCACCACCAGCGCCAGCGCCACCAGCCCGATGCCGGCGAGCATGGTGGCGCTGATGCCGACGACGGACTCGATCTCGCGATGGATGCCGAGCCGCTTGATCATCCGCTGCAGCGCCACCGGAATCGCGATCGCCTTGAAGCCGAGCGCGGTGACGGCGGTGATGATGAGTTCCGGCGCGTCCTGGATCCACGCCTGCCAGGCGACGGCGAGGGAGAGCACCAGCGCGTGCAGGGCGAGCAGGTTGATCAGCGCCGAGAGCCGGTCCTGGTAGAGCATCATGAAGCTGACCAGCACCAGGCCGCCAGCCAGCATGTGCGCGGTATCGAGCGGGGGCAGCGTCATCTACAAGGTCCGTGAAACGAACAGCAGCAGCGTCGCGAGCAGGCCGAGCATCAGCGCCGCGCCGAGCAGGTTGGGCAGGCGAAACACCCGCATCTTCGCCGTCGCCGTCTCGAACGCGGCGAGCAGCGCGCCGGCGACGGCGAGCTTGGCGACATAGGCGGCGATGCCGAGCGCGTAGGCCGCCGCGCCGGCCTGCACGGGGGCGAGCAGGAACGGGGCGAAGACGCAGGCGATGAGCGAGACATAGAGCAGCAGCTGGACGAAGCCCGCGAGTTCGATCATCGCCAGGTGGCGGCCGGAATATTCCAGCACCATCGCCTCGTGCACCATGGTGAGTTCGAGATGCGTCGCCGGATTATCGACCGGAATGCGCGAGTTCTCGGCCAGCGCGACGATCACCAGCGCGAACAGGGCCAGCGCCAGCGACACGCGCAGCCCCGCAGCCGCCGACAGCATGAACAGCGCGACGTGGGAGAGCTGGCTCGATCCGGCGACGAGGGCGAGGGTGAAGACGATCATGATCAGCGCCGGCTCGCCGAGCGAGGCGATCATCACCTCGCGGCTGGCGCCGATGCCGCCGAAGCTGGTGCCGGCATCGAGCCCGGCGAGCGCGAGGAAGAACCTCGCGCTCCCGAGCAGCGCAGTGATGACGATGAGATCGCCCGACCAGCTGAACATCAGCCCGGCGCCGAAGGTCGGCACCAGCGCCGCGGCGACCCAGGTGGTGGCGAAGATCAGATAGGGCGCGCTGCGGAACAGCCAGGAGGCGTTGTCCGCCAGCACCACCTCCTTGCCGAGCAGCCGCCGCAGGTCGCGATAGGGCTGCAGCAGGGGCGGGCCGGCGCGGCGCTGCAGCCGGGCCTTCAGCTTGCGCACGTAGCCGGTGAGCAGCGGCGCCAGCGCCAGCACCAGCAGCATTTCCAGCCCCTGGATGGCGATGGCGCGGATCAGTGCCATACCGCCAGCACCAGCAGCAGGAACACGAGCGCCAGAAAGACGAAGCTCATGAAGCGGCGGATCGAGAGGAACTGGAGGAAGTTGAGCCGGTCCGCGAGCCGCCAGACGAAGCCCACCAGCGGCGCGTAGAGCCCGTCCCACACCGGGTCGATGCGGCTGTGGCGGATACGCGCCGGTGCCGTCGACCCTGGCGGCGGCATCTCCACCACGTCGCTGGCGCGGAAGATCGCGGTGCCGAAGGCGCGGCGGATCGGCTGGGCGAAGCTCGCGGCGGAATATTGCGCGCCGATGCCGACATCGCCGAAACCGCAATCCCAGGCGCGGTAGCGGCGCGCGGCGCGCGAGGCGAAGCGGTGCACCGCGGCGGCGACCGTCAGCGCCGAGGCGGTGATGAACAGGAAGATCAGAATGCCGTTGTACGAGCTGCGGCTGGCGGCGACGGGGATGATCGTCAGCCAGGGCAGCCCGGTCTGCAGCGGCATGCGCGCGGCCACGCTCGCCTGCACCGCGGGGGCGATGGCGTCGATGACGGCGCCGGGAAAGAGGCCGGCGAGCAGGCAGAGCGCGGCGAGGCCCCAGATCGCGGCGAGCGAGGCCCGGTCGGTCTCCACCGCCGCGGACGCCGCCGGCGAGCGGGGGCGGCCGAGGAAGGCGAGGCCGTAGAACCGCACGAAGCAGGCCGCCGCCAGTGCCGCGCCGAGCGCGAGCAGCGTGCCGGTCGCCGGTACCGCCAGCTTCAGCCCCCATTGCGGCAGGTCCGGGCTCAGCAGGATGGCCTGGAAGGTGAGCCATTCCGAGGCGAAGCCGTTGAACGGCGGCAGCGCGGCGATGGCCAGGCAGGCGCCCAGCATGGGCACGGCGAGGCTCCGCATGCGGTGGATCAGCCCGCCGAGCCGGTCCAGCTCGCGCGCGCCCGTCGCCGTCAGCACCGCGCCGGCGCCGAAGAAGAGCGTGCTCTTGAACAGCATGTGGTTGAAGGCGTGGAACAGCGCCGCCGTCATCGCCAGCGCCGCCGCCGCCCCCATCGCATCGGCGCGGAACGCCAGCGCCAGGCCGAGGCTGGCAAAGATCAGGCCGATATTCTCGATCGTGCTGTAGGCGAGAAGGCGCTTGATGTCGGTCTCCATCAGCGCCTGCAGCACGCCGAGCACGACGGAGACGCCGCCCAACGCGAGCACGACCAGGCCCCACCACCAGGCCGGCGGGCCGGCGAGCTGGAAGACGATGCGGATGAAGGCGTAGACGGCGACTTTCGTCATCGCCCCGCTCATCAGCGCGGAGACGTGGCTCGGCGCCGCCGGGTGGGCGCGCGGCAGCCACACATGCAGCGGCACCAGCCCGGCCTTGGAGCCGGCGCCGAGCAGGGCGAGCGCGAGCACCAGCGCGCCCACCCAGGGCGCCGGTCGCCGCGCCGCCATCGCCGCGAAGCTGTAATCGCCGCCGGCCCCGGCGAGAAAGCCGAAGCCGAGCAGCAGCGCCAGCGTGCCGAAGCTCGCCATCAGCAGGTAGAGCGTGCCGGCGGCGACATTCTCCGCCTCGCGATGCTGCGCCAGCACCAGCGCCCACGAGGCCAGCGACATCAGCTCCCAGGCGAACAGGAAACTGTAGGCGTCGGCGGCGAGCACGACGAGGTTCATCGCCGCGAGAAAGACCGGAAAGAACGGCAGCACGCGCTGCGGTTCGGGCTCATGGGCGCCGTAGCCGATTGCGTAGAGGCTGGCGGCGGCGGCGGCGAGATCGATGACGACGAGGAAGAAGGCGGCCAGCGCGTCGAGGCGGAAATGCGCCCCGAGCCAGGGCAGGCCGAGCGGCAGCGCCGCCTCCCGCGCGCCCTGGCCGAGGCTGGCGAGCATGACGGCGGCGAGCGCGAGCAACGCCAGCGTCAGCGCCAGCGCGCCGCCATAGACCAGCTTCGTCGCCAGCGGCGAGCGGCGCGCGGCGATGGCGGCGAGGCCGAGGACCAGCAGGGACGCGATCAGCGCCAGCAGGGCGGCGATCATTGTTCGCCCCCCCTGGCGGCAGCCGCGCGCTCCCGCAGCCGCACGCCGCGCCCGCCGCCGGCACTGGCGGCACCCTCGCCGATCAGCTCGACGCCGCCGGCTTCCAGGGCGGCGACCAGCTTCATCAGCGAGTCCACGTTGCCGCGGATCACCCCCTCGCTCGCCTCCATGCGCTGGATGGTCGGCAGCGACAGGCCGCACAGCTCGGCCAGCCGCTTCTGGTCGATCCCCAGCAGCGCGCGGGCGGCCCGCATCTGCGGCGCGGTGATCACGCGCAATCCATCGTAGATGATGTTCCACGCATTACAAAGCCAGCGTAGAACCTTCTTTCCGGGGCTTCAACCCCAATCAGGAGCCAGGTTCAGCCCCGGCGGCGCTCGATCTCGACGCCGACCGAGCCGGCATCCGCCATCACGTCCAGCTTCTCGACGCGGATGCGCGCGACATGCACCCTGTCATCGCGCAGGCACAGTTCGGCGATGCGCTCGGCGAAGGTCTCGACCAGGCGGATATGGCCCTCGCCGGCGATGCGCCGGGTCGCCGCGGCGATGGCGGCGTAATCGACGACGCGGCCGATCTCGTCACGCCCGATGGCGCTGCGCGAGCCCGCCCGCGCGCCGTCGTCCTCGACGCCGAGATCGATGTTCACGCGCACGCGCTGCGGCGCCTCGTGCTCGTCGGTGTAGACCCCGATGCGCATCTCCAGCATCAGGTCGCGGACGAAGATGTGGCGCAGCGCGCGGGCGGCGTCGGCGATTCGGGGCGTGTCCATGCTGTTCCTCGATGCCCGCCTTGCGGCGGTCATTCCTCAAATATGGCCGGCGCCGCCGGTGACCATTGCAGGTGCTGGCCGCCATCGAGCGCCAGCATCTGGCCGGTGAAGGAGCGCAGGCGCAGGATCGCGAGCGCCGCCTCGGCGACCTCCTCGGGGCTGGTGCCATGCTGGAGCGGCACCGAGCGGTTCTGGTGGACGAATTGCGCCTGCGTCTGGCGCGCGCTGGGCAGGGTCGGGCCGGGGCCGATGGCGGCGACGCGGATGCGCGGCGCCAGCGCCAGGGCCATGCTCTGGGTCAGCGCCCACAGGCCGAATTTCGACACGGTGTAGGAGACGAAATGCGGCGTCGGCGAAAACACGCGCTGGTCGAGCAGGTTGATCACCACCCCCTCGGCGCGCTCCGGCAGGGCGCGGGCGAAATCCTGCATCAGCACGAAGGGCGCGCGCAGATTGGGCTCGATATGCGCGTCCCAGCTCGCCCGCGTCACGCTGTCCCACTCGTCGCGCTCGAAGCGGCTGGCGTTGTTGACCAGCACGCCGATCGGCCCCAGCGCGGCGGTGGCGCGGCCAAGGAGCGTGGCCGTCTCGGCCTCGTGGTCGAGGTCCGCGCGCAGCAGCGCCACGCCGACGCCGAGGCGGCTCATCTCCGCGCCGCACGCCTCCGCCTCCTCGCGGCTGTCGCGGTAGTGCAGCGCCACCGCGAAGCCGGCGCCGGCCAGCGCCAGGGCCAGGGCGCGGCCGAGGCGGCGGGCGCCGCCGGTGACGAGGGCGGCGCGCGGAATGGTCGGGGCGATGGCGGCGAGCATGGCCTCCTCTATCGCCCGCC
>JAJZFF010000343.1 GCA_021805485.1 Pseudomonadota bacterium | reverse complement strand
TCGAGCAGATGCTCTCCGAGGCCGGGCTGCTCACCGAGGGCAATCTCTACGACGTCTTCAACGTCTCGCTGGTGCATCACACGAACCAGTCGCTGCGCGCGCACACGCTGTTCACCCGCGATGTGGATTACATCGTCAAGGACGGCCAGGTCATCATCATCGACGAGTTCACCGGCCGCATGATGGAGGGCCGCCGCTATTCCGACGGGCTGCACCAGGCGCTGGAAGCCAAGGAACACGTCACCGTCGAACGCGAGAACCAGACCCTGGCCTCGATCACATTCCAGAACTATTTCCGCCTTTACCCCAAGCTGTCCGGCATGACCGGCACGGCGATGACCGAGGCCGACGAGTTCGACGAGATCTACAAGCTCGCGGTCGTCGAGATCCCGACCAACGTGCCCGTCGCCCGCAAGGACGGCGATGACGAGGTCTACCGCTCGGCCGACGAGAAATACGAGGCCGTCGCCGCGCTGATCGAGGAATGCCGCCAGCGCCAGCAGCCGGTGCTGGTGGGCACCACCTCGATCGAGAAATCGGAGATCATCTCGAACCTGCTCAACAGCCGGAAAATTCCCCACGCCGTGCTGAACGCGCGGTTTCACGAGCAGGAAGCGGCGATCGTCGCCGAAGCCGGCGCGCCGGGTGCTGTCACGATCGCGACAAACATGGCCGGCCGCGGCACCGACATCAAGCTCGGCGGCAATCTCGAGATGCGGTTGAAGACCGAACTCGAAAGGCTGCCCGAATCCGCCCGCCCGGCACGCGAGGCGGAGATCCGCGCCGAGATCGAGGCAGCACACGACATCGTCCATGCCGCCGGCGGCCTGTTCGTGATCGGTACCGAGCGGCACGAGAGCCGCCGGGTCGACAACCAGCTGCGCGGCCGCTCCGGCCGCCAGGGAGACCCCGGCGCCTCGCGCTTCTTCCTCTCCCTCGAAGACGACCTGATGCGGATCTTCGGCTCCGACCGGATGGGCCCGATGCTGGAGAAGCTCGGTCTCAAGGACGGCGAGGCGATCATCCATCCGTGGATCAACAAGGCCCTCGAAAAGGCCCAGAAGAAGGTCGAGGCGCGGAACTTCGACACCCGCAAGAACCTTCTCAAATACGATGACGTGATGAACAACCAGCGCAAGGAGGTTTATGCCCAGCGCCGCGAGTTCATGCGCGCCGAAAGCGTCGCCGATGTGATCGGCGAAATGCGCGCCGACACGATCGCCCAGATGGTCGAGCGGCGAATCCCCGAGAAGGCCTATGCCGAGCAGTGGGAAAGCGCGGAACTCGCCGAGGACGTGAAGCGCGTGTTCGGCCTGGAGCTGCCGGTCGTCGACTGGGCCGCCGAGGAAGGCATCGACGAGAGTCATCTGCGCGAGCGCATCAGCGAGGCGGTCGAGGCCCACATGGCCGCCAAGGCCGCCAATTTCGGCCCGGATTTCATGCGCTTCCTCGAGAAATCGATCCTGCTGCAAACGCTGGATCATCTCTGGAAGGAACATCTGCTCGCGCTTGACCATCTGCGTCAGGGCATTGGCCTGCGCGCCTATGGCCAGCGCGACCCGCTCAACGAATACAAGGCCGAGGCCTTCGCCCTGTTCACCGCGATGCTCGAGGACCTGAAGGAACAGGTCTCGTCGGTGCTCGCACATGTTGAACTCGGCTCCGACCCGGCCACGGCACCGGCGCCCGCCTTCGATCCGGCATCGATGTTCACCAGCCATCCCGCCAGCGGCCCGTATGACGGCGTCGCCCTGGCGGAACCGCAGCCGACGCTCGCGCCGGAGATGGCGGTCAGCACCTACCGGGCCGAATCGGTTGATCCCAACCGACCGGAGACCTGGGCGTCCACGCCGCGCAATGCCGCCTGCCCATGCGGCTCGGGCAAGAAATACAAATACTGCCACGGCAGGGTGACCTGATCGGATGCGGCTCCGGCCTCTTCTTGCCGCACCGCTCTTTCTGCCCTCGATGCTGGCCGGCATCGTTCCCACCGCAACCGCTGCACCGCGGGCGACCGTGTTCGTCGCCCCGATCGACTTGTTCGACACGGCGGCCGACCAAAGGCCGTCCGTCGTCGCCGACCAGCGTCTTTGGCTGCATGAGGCCGCCGCCAGGATCCGGGCCGATCTCGACCATGCGGGTCCGGTCAAGGCCGTCGGCACCGCGGAGACGCGCGCGAGAATGGCGCCGATCAACGACGATTACGATCATCCGTCGACCTGCCCGGAATGCCTCGCCACCGCCGCGAGGAAGGCGCACGCCCGGTTCCTCTTCGTCGGCACCCTGCACCGGGTCAGCGATCTGATCGTCTATCTGAAGGGCTATCTGCTCGACCTGCGTTCCGGGCGCGAGTTGATGGGAAGAACCTTCGAAGTGAAATCCGACGACCACATCATGCTCGACCGCGTGGCCGACCGGATGGCCACAGCCATCGAACGCCATCTGCCGCACTGATTTTCCGGAGGCTGGCCAGGGGAGGCCCTGCCTATTGCCCGATATTGCGCCCGATACCCGTCGTCATGCCGGGCACGAGCGCCGGAGTCCCGCGATCACGCAGGCTCTTCGACCTCGACACTGAGCCTTTGCGTAAGGTCGATGAGTTCCGTCCGCAGCCGTTCAAACTGCAGATCGTCGAGACCTGCGCGGCAGCGCACCTTATGCTGCACGGCGGAAAGCTGGGCGGCGGCAGCGTGGCTCTTGGCGGTCAGCTTGACGACAACCACGCGCTCGTCGGCCTGGCTGCGTTCCCGTGACACCCACCCGGCCTCGGCCAGACGCTTGAGCAGCGGCGTTACCGTCGCCGCATCGAGGCGGAGCGCCTCCGCAATGCCGTTGACCGTGGACTCGGCGCGCTCGAACAGCACGAGCAGGACGATGTATTGCGGATAGGTCAGGCCGAACTCGGCCAGCAGGGGGCGATATACCCGCGTGATCGCATGTGTCGCGGCATAGAGCGCAAAACAGAGCTGCTCGCCCAGACACAGATTGCTGAAACCCTCACGCGCTGCGGCCATCTGACCCGATCCCGTTGCTTTTGCCAAATCGGCAGGCGCGTTCCGAATCGCCCCGTGCACCACCGCCAGAGCCTAAATGACAAAAAAATGGAAACGGCACAAATACGAACCGCCCCGGACGGTGCCGGGGCGGCTGCATGCTGAAATCCGCTTCGCTCAGCGCTTGGAGAACTGGAAGCTCCGGCGGGCCTTCGCCTTGCCGTATTTCTTGCGCTCCACCGTGCGCGGGTCGCGGGTGAGGAAGCCCGCCGCCTTGAGAATGCCGCGCAGGTCCGGCTCGTAATAGGTCAGCGCGCGGGAAATGCCGTGCCGCACCGCGCCGGCCTGGCCCGAAAGCCCGCCGCCGGTGACGGTCGCCATCACGTCGAACTGATTGTAGCGGTCGGCGACGAGGAACGGCTGGGTGATCAGCATCCGCAACACCGGCCGCGCGAAATACTGTGCCGCCTTGCGGCCATTGATCACGATCTCGCCCTTGCCCGGCTTGATCCAGACCCGGGCGACCGCGTCCTTGCGGCGGCCGGTTGCGTAGGAGCGGCCCAACGCGTCGCGCTTCGGCTCGCGCTTGGGGGCCTCGGCGTCGGCGGCGGTGCCGGCGGTCGGGGTGATGATGGTCTTCAGATCGGCGAGCGTACCGGTTCCGGACATGTTCACGCCCTCGCGTTACGGTTGGTGTTCTTGCGGTTCAGCGCCGCGACGTCGAGCGCCTGCGGCTGCTGGCCATGATGCGGATGCGACGGACCGGCATAGATGTGCAGGTTCTTCATCTGCTGGCGCTGCAGCGGCCCACGGGTGATCATTCGCTCGACCGCCTTTTCGATCACGCTTTCCGGATTCTTGCCTTCGAGGCGCTGGCGGATTGACCGCCCCTTGATGCCGCCCGGATAGCCGGTGTGGTAGTAGAAGACGGAATCGTCCATCTTCTTGCCCGTCACCTTCACCTTTTCCGCGTTGACGACAATGATGTGGTCACCGCAGTCGACATGCGGGGTGAATTGCGGCTTGTGCTTGCCGCGCAGACGATTGGCGATCAGGGCGGCGAGCCGGCCGAGCACAAGCCCGTCGGCGTCGATCAGCACCCAGTCCTTCTGCACGTCCGCCGGTTTCAGCGAAACGGTGGTCTTCATGACGGGAGTCCTCGTGACATCATCCATACGATGGCGGCGCGTATGCGCGAAATGCGCCATCGCGTCAAGCGGATCAGTCAGCGGTAACCGATTACCGCAAAGCGGACGCGGTCGCTTCCAGGGCCGTCGGCACCGGCGTGGATGCCGAAAATCCGAGGGAATCCCTGGCAAGGGCGACATCGGCATGAAACGAGCCGGCGAAGCTCCGCCACGACTCACCCTGCCCGGCCATGCGTGCGGCCGCGCCCAGCCATGAGGGCGGAAACGGCAGCAGCGTGACCCGCCGGCCGAGGCCACGGCCCAGCGCGCGGATCAGCCCTGTCGTTGAAACCGGCTCGGGATGCGCGCCGATCACGCAGTCCGGCGGATTTTCCGCGCTCACCGCCCGCTCGATCAGGAAGGCGAGATCGTTCACCGCGATGAAGCTGCGGGCATTGCTGATGGCGCCGAAGGGCAGCGGCAAGCCACGGCGGATAAGCCGGACAAGTCGCGGAATGTTGCCGGCACATCCCGGCCCGATCACCGCGCAGGGCCGCACGATCACCAGCCGCGTCGCGCTGCCGGCCACCGCCGCCCGCACGGCGGCCTCGCCTTCGAGCTTGCTTGCGGCATAAGCGTCGTCCGGCCGGGGGGCGCTGATCTCGTCGAACATCTCGTCCCGCCGCTTGCCGAACACCGCCGCCGAGGAAACCAGAACCAGGCGCGGCACCCCGCGCGCGACCGCGGCCTCGGCCACCCGGCGGGCCGCCGTCACATTCGCCGCCGCCAGCGCCGCCGGATCAACGCCGGTGCGATGCGCCAGTCCCGCCGCGTGAACCACCGCGCCGACCCCGCGCATCGCGTTGACGAGGGCGGGAGCGGGGGTGGCAAGGTCCCCGGCGTCGACCGCGCGCGCCGCCCCGGGCACCGCGCGCGCCCGACGCAGCGCGACGACGACTTCCGCGCCCGACAGGGCAAGGCGGGCAGTCACCGCCCGGCCGATGAACCCGGCGGCCCCGCTGACCAGTACCGTCCGTTCGCTCATGAGCCGTTCCGTCGGCGGGACGTCGTCACGCCCGCTTCGGCGCCCTCGCCCTGAGCGCGGCAAGTTCCGCCTGCAGCCTCTCGACCTCGGCGCGCAGGGTCTCGATTTCCTCGGCGGCGCCATGATCGTCCGCACCGGCGGCGGATGCCTCGCCCTGCGCCCCGAACGGCGAGAACAGGCTCATGGCCCGTTCCATCATCGCCATGTTCTGGCGGCCGATCTCTTCCATGCCGGGGGGGATGAAATTTCCCATCGTCTGCTGCATCGCCGCGCGCATCTGCGACTGCTGGCGGCTGAACTGGCTCATCGCCTGCTCGAGAAAGCGCGGCACGACGCCCTGCATGTTGTTTCCGTACAGACCGATAAGCTGGCGGAGGAAATTGGTCGGCAGCATGGCCTGGCCAACCTTGCTCTCCTCCTCGACGATGATCTGGGTGAGCACCGCCCGGGTGATGTCCTCGCCCGTCTTGGCGTCGAATACTTCGAAATCGCGCCCTTCCCGCACCATTTCCGAAAGGGTTTCGAGCGTGATGTAGGTCGAGCTTTCGGTATTGTACAGGCGCCGGTTGGCGTATTTCTTGATGACGATCGGCTTGGTGCCGTCCGGCGTCTGAGGCATTTTCTTCGCCCTTTCCCCTCGTCGCAAGGCGTGGAATCCGGTCGCCGTTGATTCGGCAGTTTGCAATGCAACACCATGACAGAGACGAACGGCAAAGGCCAGCGCCGCCTCATGCCAGTTCGAGGAGCATCCGCAGTCCGACCAGGCCGAGCATCGCGGCGAGCAGCAACCGCAGCAGGCGCTCGGGGGCGCGCTTCACGAACAGGCTGCCGATCACGACGCCGGGAAGCGATCCGGCGAGGAGGGCGCCGAGCATCGGCGCATCGATTCCGTGCAGCCAGAGCCGGCCAAACCCGGCAACCAGCGTCAGCAGCAGCGCATGGGCGATGTCGGAGCCGACCACCTCCCGCATCGACAGCCGCGGGTAGAGATAGATGAGCGCGACCGTGCCGAGCGCGCCGGCGCCGACCGAGGAGAGCGTCACCGTCACGCCCAGCACGATCCCGAGAGCGATGGTCATCCATGCCGGTGGCGCACGATGCAATCCGCCGGCGCCGCGATGCGTGACCCAGGGCTTCACGGCAAGCGAAGCCGCCGCGAACAGCAGCATCGCGCCGAGCAGCAGCAGGCTGAGCCGGTTCGCCGCGGCACCGTGAACGCCGAGGCGGGCAAGCAGCAGGATCGCCAGCGCGGCGCCCGGCACGCTGCCGGCGCCAAGGCGCCAGACCACCGGCCACGCCACGGTGCGGTTCGCGCCGTGAACCGCGGTCCCGACCGCCTTGGTGAAGGCCGCAAACAGCAGGTCGGTGCCGATTGCGGTGGAGGCGCGGATGCCGAAGAGCAGAACGAGGATCGGCGTCATCACCGATCCGCCGCCCACGCCGGTGAGCCCGATGAGCAGGCCGACGACGAACCCGGTGAGCACGAATGCCGGCGACATGGCCACTCCTTGTCAGGCGACCACTGGCAGAAGGGACGCCTTTCGCGCTAGAAAATCCTCGATATAGCGCGGTTGCCAGGATGCCTCATGACAGACGCCGGACAGGGCGACAAGCACGAAGCCGAACCTCCGAACGCCGAATCGCGCCTCGGCGAGCTTGCGCGCGACTGGATCACGCTCTGGCAGAGCGAGTTGACCGCCCTCGCGCAGGATCGCGAGTGGCGCGAGGGCTGGACCGGATTGATGACGCTCTGGGCCGGCGCCGCGACCGCCGCGATCGGCACGGCCGAGGCGCTGTCCCGCCATGACCCGCCCCGACGCGCCCGGCCCGATGGAGCGCCGCGGCCCGCGTCCTCTCCTGCTGCACCTGATGCTGGCGGCGATGCGGTCGAACGCCTCCATCGCCGCATTGCCGAACTTGAGGCACGTCTGGCCGCACTGGAACGCGACGGACAGTCTGGCGGATCCTGACTTCGCCGCGGCGGTGGTGCGCGAGGCCCTTGCGCAGGATGCCGCCCTGCTCGCCGGCATCGCCGCCTATCGCCGCCACCCGTGGCGCCGCACCCTGGCCGATCCGCCTGCCGTATGGGCCGAGGGCTCTTCGCGTCTGCTCGACTACGGCGGCACCGGACCCGTGCTGTTCTTCGTCCCCAGCCTCGTCAACCGCGCCCATATCCTCGATCTCGCCGAGGACGCCTCGTTCCTGCGTTTTCTCGCGGCGCAAGGCGCCCATCCGCTGCTGCTCGACTGGGGCTGGCCCGGCGCCATCGAACGGCAATTCACGCTGACCGACTATGTCGCCGGCCGCCTTGAACGGGCGCTGGAGGCGGTGGCAGGCCCGGTCGTCCTGGTCGGCTACTGCATGGGCGGGCTGCTGGCCCTGGCCGCCGCCCTGCGCGCGCCGGAGCGTATCCGTGCCCTCGCCCTGCTGGCGACGCCGTGGGATTTCCATGCCGAGGACGAGGAGGCGGCGCGCAGCCTCGCCACCAGCCTGCCCATCCTCGAACCGCTGATGGCGGCCACCGGCACAGTGCCGATCGACGCTCTGCAGACGCTGTTCGCAACCCTCGATCCGTTCGGCGTCACCGCGAAATACCGCGCATTCGCCGCCCTCGACCCCGCGAGCCCGCGCGCGGTCCGCTTCGTTGCGCTCGAGGATTGGCTGAACGACGGCGTGCCGCTCGCCGCCCCGGTGGCGCGGGAAACCCTTGGCGGATGGTATGGCGAGAACGCGACCGCGCAGGGCGCATGGCGCATCGCCGGCCTGCCGGTGAATCCCGCCGCCATCACCTGTCCCACCCTGATCGCGACACCGGCGCGCGACCGGCTGGTGCCCCCGGCCTCCGCCGCCGCCCTCGCCACGGTCGTTCCGCACGCTACGGTGATCGCGCCGAAGGCCGGCCACATCGGCATGATCGCCGGCATGAGCGCGCCGCAAGCCCTATGGCAACCATTCGGCGAATGGGTGGCCGGGCTGTAGCCCTTGCGGCGGCAAAGGTCTATGCTGCACCGCACGGAACCGAGAGGAGGAGCACAATGGACGACATCGTCATCGCCGCGGCCGCCCGCACGCCGGTCGGCAGCTTCAACGGCGCCTTTGCCGCCACCCCGGCGCATGTGCTGGGCGAGGTTGCCATCAGGGCCGCCATGGAGCGTGCCGGACTTTCCGCCGACGAGGTCGACGAGGTGATCCTCGGCCAGGTGCTCTCCGCCGGCGCGGGCCAGAACCCCGCCCGCCAGGCCGCGCGCAATGCCGGCATCCCGGATGCCAAGACCGCGTTCGGCATCAACCAGGTCTGCGGCTCCGGCCTGCGCGCCGTCGCGCTGGCCGCGCAGCAGGTGATGTCCGGCCAGTCCGACATCGTCATCGCCGGCGGCCAGGAGAGCATGTCGCTCAGCACCCATGTCGCCCATCTGCGGGCCGGCACCAAG
>JAJZFF010000525.1 GCA_021805485.1 Pseudomonadota bacterium | reverse complement strand
GTCCGACTCTGCGAAATGATCGGCCACACCGGAGACCCTTGTATGCACGTCGGCCCCGCCCAGCGCCTCGGCGGTGACCACCTCGCCGGTCGCCGCCTTCACCAGCGGCGGGCCGCCGAGAAAGATCGTCCCCTGCTCGCGGACGATGATGCTCTCATCGGCCATGGCCGGCACATAGGCGCCGCCGGCGGTGCAGGAGCCCATCACCACCGCGATCTGCGCGATCCCCGCCGCCGACATCTGCGCCTGATTGTAGAAGATGCGGCCGAAATGCTCGCGGTCGGGGAAGACCTCGTCCTGGTTGGGGAGGTTGGCGCCGCCGGAATCGACGAGATAGACGCAGGGCAGCCGGTTCTGCGCCGCGATCGCCTGGGCGCGCAGGTGCTTCTTGACCGTGATCGGGTAGTAGGTGCCGCCCTTCACCGTGGCGTCGTTGGCGACGATCACGCATTCCCGCCCCGACACCCGGCCGATCCCGGTGATGATGCCGCCGGCCGGCACCGGCTCGTCATACATGCCGTACCCGGCGAGCTGGGAGAATTCGAGGAAGGGCGATGCCGGGTCGATCAGCGTGCGGATCCGGTCGCGCGGCAGCAGCTTCCCCCGCGCGACATGCCGCTCCCGCGCCGCTTCACCGCCGCCGGCGCGGATGTCATCCACCCTGGCGCGCAGATCCTCGACCAGGCTGCGCATCGCCTCCTGATTCGCCCGAAACGCGGCGCTGCGCGGATCGAGCGACGAGCGGAACGCCGTCATGCGTCAGTCTGCCTGAACATTGCGCCTCCATCCCGTTGATTATGCTCCTGTCTATCGCGCAACTGCCTGCCCCCGGCAAGGCGGGGCGGCGAAACTCCCGCGCCAGCGCCAGCAGAACCGGCGGTCCGTCGATCAGATAGCGCCGTGCCAGGCGCGCCGGCTCGCGCATCAGGCGCCATGCCCATTCCAGCCCCGCCGCCCGCAACGGCGCCGGCGCGCGGCGCAGCACCCCGGACAGAAACAGCGGCGCCGCGCCGACGCACAGCCCGATGCCCAGGGCGCGTCCGCGCCGGCGCACCGCCTGCGCCAGCACCTCCTGCCGCGGCGATCCCACGGCGAGGATCGTGCAGTCCGCCCGCGCGCGCTCGATGAAGTCCACCACCGCGCCGAGGGCCGCCTCGTCATGCTCGAACCCGCGGGCCGGTTCGGCATGGGTGAAATCGACGCCCGGATAGCATGCGGCGAAGGCGTCCATCGCCGCGGCATCGAGGCCGACGACCGCCACCCTCGCGCCGCGCATCTCCAGCGCCGGCATCACCGCCGCCAGCAGGTCCGCCCCGGTCACCACCGGCGGCGGCACAACGCCGCAGATCCGCGCGAGACCCGCCGCAACCCGCGAATCCAGCAGACACAGCGCGGCATCGTCATAAGCCGTTCGCAAGTCTCCGCCCCGCCGCAACCGACCGAGATGATCGACATTCGGCGTCACGACATAGCCGAACGGCCGGCGCCGGTCCCAGCGCAGCACGAAGCCGAGCGCCGCCTCCGGCCCGAGGCGATCGAAACGGATGCCGAACGGCGCGAAGCTCTGCCCCCTCATGGCGTCCAGACCAGTGATAGCATCAGCCGCGCCTCGTGCGGCGCCGAGCCGGGCAGGTCGTGCCGCAAGGCGAAACTGGCCGACGGCCTGAACGAGACGGCGCGGGACAGCCGCCACAGCGCGCCGGCCGTCACGTCGGCCTCGGTCGCCGCATGGCCGGAAACCCGCCCCTGCCGCGCGGCGACATCGACGGTGAACAACAGGTCGCGCGCATAGGATTCGGCAAGGCCGAGCCGCTCGGTCGTCAGGATGCTGCCCGGCACGCCGAACCCGCCATCCGCTCCCGCTCGGCGTGACAGATCGAGATCGACGGCGATCAGCGGATCCGGCGTCCATTGCAGCGCCAGGTCGCCAACCACGGCAATGCCGGACGCCGGTCCCCCTTCCGCATAGCGGATCCGCTCGGCGCCGCCGACCACCCGCAGGCGCCACAGCGCCCGCGCGCCGGTCACCCCGCCGGCCAGCACGGCAAGGCTCGAACTGTCGGCAAAGCCGCTGCCAGGCAGCGCCCCTGCATACCGGGTCGTGCCGGCCCGCAGCAGGAGAAGTTCCCGCAGTGGCGCGCCATCCGCCGTTTCCAGCGCGACTTGCCCGCGCGTGATGGCGCGGCTGCCGAAGCCGGCCGGCCCCACGCCGCCGGCGGCCACACGGTCGCGTCCGAACCAGACCCGCGCCGTGGCGTCGAAGGCGCCGAAGCCGAGCCTCAGGCCGATCCGGCCGGCATCCGTCGTCACGTCGAGCGGCGCCGCCCCGCCATTGGCGGCGAGTCCCAGCGCCGTCTGCGCTGTGCTGACATGGGCGGCACCGAGCGTGATCCGGTCCGGCCCGAACGGCAGGGCGAGGCCGAGCGCCGCCGTCACCCGGTTGGCATTGGCGGCGGGATCGCGGGCATAGCGGTCCAGCTCGGCATTCGCGAATCCGGCAAGGCCCAGTTCGGGGTCGGCCAGCCGCACTTCCGGCCGCACCATGCCCATCGCCGTGATCCCCTGGCCGGCGCCGGGCGCAGTATCGAGCCCGGCATCGACCGCGAGACGGGGAAACACCTCAAGTCCGGCGCTCGCGAGCGGCGCAAGGGGGACCGGAAAATCGCCCGAATGCAGGCGGGAGCGCGCAGAAACCCCCGGCGCGACGCCGAAACCCGGGATCGCCATCGGCAGGAAACTGCCCAGCGAATCCCCCCGCGCGGCCCCCCCGGCCGCGACAAGCGCGGGCAGTGCAAAAAGAATGCACCGCAGGAGGGCCGGAAAATCTATCAAATCAATTGCAATCAGCGGTCATTTGCGCTCAGGTATACACAACCTTTAATTGTGTGTCGTGCAAAAAACAGGGGCACTCATGCAAGACGCCGCCATAGACCCGATACGCCTCAGCGTTGCGATCTGCACCCATAACCGCGGCCGCGAGACCGAACGCTGCCTCGCGGCGCTTTCACCCGCGCCCGAGGGGGTCGAGACGCTCGTCATCGACTCCGGTTCGGCACCGCGCGAGGCAGAGCTGATCCGCGCCGCCGCCGCCCGCCACGGCGCCACGCATGTCCGGTTGCCCGCACCCGGACTGAGCGAGGCGCGCAACGCCGCCCTCGCGGCCGCGCGGGGCAGGTGGATCGCCTATCTCGATGACGACGCCACCCCTGCCCGGGACTGGTGCGCCGTGCTGCTGCGCACCGTCGCGGCGGACCCGGAACTGGCCGCGACCGGCGGCCCGATCCTGCCGCAATGGCAGGCTCAGTTGCCATGCTGGTGGCCGCCCTCGCTGCGCGCCGTGCTGACCATCATCGACCAGGTGCGGCCGAGCGAGCCGGGGGTCGCCGACATCGATCCCTATGGCGCCAACATCGCCTTCCGGCGCGATGTTCTCGCCCGTTTCGGCGGGTTTCCCACCTGTCTCGGCCGGCGCGCCGGGCTGATGATCTCGAACGAGGAAACCTACATCATCCGCCGTCTCCGCCGGGGCGGGCTGAAGGTGCGCTTCACGCCGGACCTCGTGGTGCATCACGAGATCGACCGCTCGCGCCTCAACCCCGCCTGGCTGGTCCGCCGGCAATACTGGTCCGGCGTATCCGAGGCGGTGATGCTGGGCGCCCTCGGCGAGCCACGCCTCGCGCGGGCCGCGCGCCTCGCGCTGCACGCGCTGCTGCTCGCCCCGTTCGGCCTCTGGCCGCCGGCGAGCACCGGCCAGATCGGTCTGCGCTGCAAGGCCGCCTACGCCCGCGGTTTCCTGCGCGGCGCGCTGGGCGAGGGGCACATCGTGCATCCAGCCCTGCCGTGAACCGACGGGCGGATATCGACCGCGCCAAGGGTCTCGCCATCTCGCTGGTCGTCTTCGGCCATATCGTCGCCCGGCAAGACCCGGCGCATGTGCTCTGGTATCCGGCGCTGCGCCGGGCGGTCTATGGCTTCCACATGCCGTTCTTCTTCTACCTCAGCGGGCTCGTCACCTGGCTGGCCGGCCATGCCGGAACGCCGCCGGCGGGATGGCCGGGGCTGATCCGCGCGCGGGCGCGGCGCCTGCTGATCCCCTTCGCCGTCATGGCATTCACGATCACCGCCGGAAAACTCGCCGCCGCCCGTTTCATCCATGTTGACAACCCCCCGCAAGGCCTGCTCGGCGGACTGGCGGACACGATCTGGCATCCGCTCGCCAGCCCGGCCTACTCGCTGTGGTACCTCGCGGTGCTCTTCCTGCTCAGTGTGGCAACGCCGCTGCTTCTCGCCGCCTGCCGCGGCCGCCTCTGGCCGGTGATCTGCATCTTCGCCGCGTTCCAGTTCATCCCCCTGCCCTGGCATCTCTACCTGGCCGAGACAGGCCGCTACGCGCTGTTCTTCGGCGCCGGCCTCGCGGCAGGAGCCCTCGGCGACCGCTGGACCGGCTGGATCGACCGCTGGCGCTGGCCGCTGATCGCTGCCTTCGTGACCGGCTTCGCCTTCGTCGCGCTCGACGGCAACGTGCTGCCGTTCAATCTGCGCCTGGTGACGCTCGGCCTCACGGCGATGCCCGCACTTCACGCCCTGGTAAGATTTCCGTGCCTATCCTCCGCCCGGACACTGGCAACGCTCGGACGGTATTCCCTGATGATCTACCTGTTCAACACGATCTTCATCGGCCTCGCCAAAGGCCTGCTGCTGCTCGCCACGGGCTGGAACGGCACGCATTTCCTCCCCTTCGCCGCGGTGCTGATGAGCGCCGGCCTGCTCGGCCCGGTGGTGCTGAAGCGGGCGGTGTTGCGCTCCGTTCCCGTGCTCGACCGGATGACCGAGTGATGCGGCCATGCCGGCACCAGAACGCTCGGCCCCGCTCGGCCGGTTCCTCGATGCGCTGCCGCACGACCTCGCGGCGAGTTTTTCCGACGCGCAGCTTCGGGCGATCGAGCTGCATTTCGGCATGCGCCACCGCCTGACCCACATGATCGACTGGCGCCGCCGCCTCGGCTTCGGGCGCCTCCGACTTTATGTCGTGTTGCTGGTCGGGCGCGACCGGCATCCGGCCTGAATCTGGCGCAGCACCAGCCATCCGGCCAGAACCGTCAGCCACACCATTCGACTCTGGTACCGCGCATGCGGGCCCGATAGCGCGCCCGTGACCGCGGCATTACCCGCGAGCGCCAGGACGACGATCCAGCAGAACAGCCCGAGTGACGCTGCTTCGGGCCTGAGACGCCGCGCCGCCGCCGCGTAGAGCGCGAAGCCACAGGTCAGCCCCATCCCGCCGACCGCGAGCGCCTGCACGAATGCCGCAAGCAGGGGCGGCACCGCCATCCGCCCGCGCGCCTGCCGGCTGGCGAGATAGGCCGCGTACGCCGTCTGCGGCAGATCGCGGCGGATCGTCTGCCACGCCGTCGCATACCAGGGACGCAGGCCACTGCCCGGCGAAAAGATCACGAGTTGCAGGCCGAAATCCCGTATCGCCGCGCTTAGGACGGCGGCCGGATGCTCGACGATGGTCCGGCGCACGATCGCATCGGTCTGGTCGATCAGCCGGCGCGGCCCTCCAGCGCGGTAGAGCGGGCTATCCGCCCGCCAGAGGAACCCATCGGCCGTGCGCGGCAGATCGCCACGATAGGCGCAAAGTGCCCAACCCGCCTTCGGACAGTCATGCGCGAGTGTCGTCCGCGCGGGACCGTTCTCGATCAGGCGGGCGAGCAGAAATGTCCCGCCATAGGGCGAGGGCGAAATGCGGCCGCGCGCAATCGCGTTCACGGCGGTCAGCCCGGCGAGGCCGAGCAGGAACGGCAGCAGCAGAGGCCGCCAGCGGACCCGCTGCCGCAACGCGCGCAGCGGCAGCACGCAAAGGCAGAGTCCCGCATAGATCGGCATGTTGCTCAGATGCACGAGAATCGCCAGACCGATCACCATGGCCGGGACGATGAGGCCTGCCGCCCCTTGCGGCGCAAGAACCAGGATCGCGAAGGCCAGCACCATCAACGGCGTGAAGATGTCCGGCATCACCTGCGCCGCGGTCCAGCTCAGCGAAGACCCGACAGCCAGCATCACCAGCAGCAGCGCGCTATCCGGCCATCCCGCCCCGGGGGCCAGCAGCCTGTGCGTCGCCCGGATCAGCGCCGCCGCAAGCAGCCCCTGCCCGGCGATCACGGGCCAGAGCGATCGCCCAAGCCCGGCGGCGAGAACGAGCAGGCTATAGAACGGCGGCCTGTCCCAGCCGAGATGCCGTTCCATCAACTGCGAGATGTAGGTTCCGGTGTCGGAGAAGACGAGCGGATAGCCGTTCATCAGAGCGGGCCACAGGATCAGTGCCGCCGCGACACCAATCATCATGGCGTCGGCGCCAGGCACCGGACGGCGCGACGCGCGCACGGCGACCTCAGAGACGGAAATAGCCGCCATAGCGCGGATGATAGAGTTCCGAGTCGGGGAAGCCCGATCTCGCGTGGCGCGGACCGTCGACCCGCGTAAGCGCGGCGCCGGCGAGCCGCAACCCGCCCTGGTCCAGCAGCGCGAGCGCCGCGGCCACGGTGCGCCGCGGGGTCTGGCCCCAGCGGATGCACAGCAGCGTGGCGGCCGCGGCGCGCGCGAGCAGCTGCGCCTCCGCCAGGGCGAAGACCGGCGGCAGATCGAGAACCACGAGATCGTAGCGCCCGTGCAGTTCCGCCATCAACCGGCCCAGCCGGTCGGACATGAAGAGAGCCAGCGCCTCGGTCGCCACGGCCCCGGCGGGCATCACGTCTGGCAGGTTGCCCCCCTCCTCCAGCGCCGGTCGATGAATCGCGGCCTCCAGGGTCGCTCGCCCGGCGAGGTGGTCGGTCAGTCCGGGCAGACCGCCGAGCCCGAAGATCATGTCGAAACTCGGCTGCCGGATGTCGCAGTCGATCACGAGAACCCGCGCCCCGCTCGCCGCAACCGACAGGGCGAGGCTGACCGCCAGCGTCGTCTTGCCCTCGCCCGGCCGCGCCGCCGTGACGGCCAGGCTGCGCGGGGCGCCGGGAGCAAGCCAGAGGCCGGTTCGCAGCGCGCGGATCTGCTCGGCGAAGGCGGAAAACGGGTAACGGCGCGCATAGTCGGGCACGGACAGGCCGCGACGCTCACGCCGCCCGACCTCGGGCAGCAATGCCATGCAGGGCAATTCCAGCGCCTCGCGGACCTGCCCGCCGGAACGGAAACTTCCGTTCAGCGAATCCGCCAGCAGAGCGGCCAGCACGCCAAGGCAGAGCCCGAGCAGGACCGCGCCGGAGAGGATCGCCGCGCTGCGCGGGCCGCTCGGCTGCAGCGGGCGGGTGGCCGCGGCGATGATCCGCGCATCGGGCCGGGTCAGCGCGCTATGGCTCTCGAGCGTGCCGATCTGCTCGGTCTGCGCGCGCAGCAGGTCGCTTTCGGCCGTGCGCTCTTCCTCGAGGCGGGCCAGCGGCGCCGCCCGGACCGACTGCGCCGCCGCCCGGTCGCGCACGGCCGCGAGTTCCGCTTTCAGACTTTTCACGCGCGCCGCCGCGGCGGCGGCGCGCATCCTGTCCGCCGTGATCAACCGCCCCGTCTCCGCCGCGATCTGGCCGCGCAATGCGGCGAGGGCGCGCTTCGTCGCGCGGATATCGGGATAGTTTGGCCCTTCGGTGCTGCCGAGCGCGCGCAGTTTCGCGGCCAGTTCCGCCTCTCTCGCGCGCATCGGCGCGATCTCCGGCGCAACGGCGGCCGCGGCTTCGGCCTCGCTGCCGCCATTCAACGCCGCAAGACGCGCCCGCGCGGCCGCAAGGTCGGCCCGCGCGGCCGCAAGGCTGCCGGTCAGCTGCCCCGCCTCCTCGTTCGTCAGCGGCGCCGCGCCCGCGCCGCGCACCGTGCCGCTGCGCGCCCGTTCGCGCGCGATCGCGACATCCAGAGCCTCGAGCCGATGCGCCGTCGCCTTTGCCCGCTGGCCGAGCCAGGCCTGAGCGCGGTCCAGCACCGCGAGGCTTTCGCGGCGCTCCCTGGCGAGATAGGCGGCCATGGCGGCGTTCACCGCCCGCGCCGCCAGCGCCGGATCGTGGGCGGTGAAGGATACGTCGATCAACTGAGAACCGGCAGGCACGTCGATGTGAAACCGGGCGGTGACCGCGTCGCGCAACGCATCGGGCGCGAGCGGCCGCTGCGGACCGGTCCTGCCGAGCCAGCGCCGCAACAGCGACGGGCGCTGCCGCGCGGGGTCGAATTCCGGGTCGACGCCCAGATCGAGCCCGTCGATGACGCGCCCCATCAGGGTCGGGCTTTTCAGTATGGCGGCCTGGCTGGCCATCAGCGCATCGGTGACCTGCCGCGTCTCGACGACGCCGCGCAGCAACTTCGGGTTGAAATCGACAGGATTGTAAAGCAGCGCTCCGGTCGCCGTGAAAACGGGCTGCATGCGCGAAAGCGCGACGAGCGCCAGTAACGGCAGGCCAAACGCGACCAGCGCGGCAAGACGCCAGTGCCGGCGAACGGCGCGGAATGCATCGATCGGATCGGCTGACAGCCCAACCTGCCGGACCCGATCTCGCGCTTTTGCCGCCGTGTCCATTTCAGAACCGATTCCTCTTCACCGGGAAACCTGCCCGGTTTGCAAAGCCAACCCTTGCCTGTGCATTCTGTCTGCGACACGAAATTAAGTCAATTTTAAGTTGTATATTTTGCCTATTTTCTGGCGAGGGT
>JAJZFF010000264.1 GCA_021805485.1 Pseudomonadota bacterium | reverse complement strand
CGCACATACATCACCGAGACGTAGGACGTGGAGCCATCGGCCTCCTCCGCGGTCACCAGCGGCTCGATGTCGCCGCTGCTTTCGAGCCAGGCGGCGGCGTAGGCGGCCGGGCTCATATAGGCGAGCTCCACCTGGCGGGCGGCGAAGGCCTGGATCACCCCGGCATAATCGGCCGCCATCAGCGGCTTCACCGGCACGTCGAACGTCGCCTGCAGCAGCTTGATATAGCCGTCCCAGCGCGCGAGCCGGTCGGAATCGTTCTCGCCGCCGAGCAGACCGACGCGAATGAGCGGCACCTCGCTCGCCCAGGCCCGCCGCCCCGGGGCCGGCATCACCACCGCCGTCGCCTCCGGCGCGGCACGGGCTTGGGTCGCGGCGAACAGCGACAGGCCAGCGATCAGCGCGCGGCGAGCCAGCATGGCGGACGTCCCTCCTCTCGATCAGGCATGCGCGGGCGCTAAGCCTGCCTCGGCCAGCGCGGTCTCGTCCATGCCATAGATCTCGACGATGCGCGCCGCCGACAGGGCCGCCGGCACGCCGTCGAACACCACCCGCCCGGCGGCGAGGGCGACCAGCCGATCGCAATAGGCGCGCGCGAGGGCGAGATCATGCAGGTTGACGAGCACCGTCAGCCCCGCCTCCCGCGCGATCGCCCGCAGCGCGTCCATCACCACGCGGCTGTTGCGCGGATCGAGACTGGCCACCGGCTCGTCGGCGAGCACGAGGCGCGGCGCCTGCATCATCGCGCGGCAGATGGCGACGCGCTGCTGCTCGCCGCCGGACAAGCGTCCCGCCCGCTCCAGCGCCCGATCGGCGAGCCCGTAGCGATCGAGCAGGTCCAGCGCCATGGCCCGCTCCGCGGCGGAAAACAGCCCGGCGAGCCCGCGCAGCGCGCTGACATGCCCGAGCCGGCCGATCAGCACGTTCGTGAGCACGTCCAGACGCGGGATGAGGTTGAAACTCTGGAAGATCATCGCCGCCTCGCCACGCCAGCGCCGCAGCGCGCGGCCGCGCAGGGCGGTGACATCGAGCCCGTCGCAATCGATCCGCCCGGCGCTCGGCGCCTGGAGCCGGTTGATCAGGCGCAGCAGCGTGGATTTTCCCGCGCCCGACGGGCCGATGATGCCCAGCACCTGCCCCGTGGGCACGGAGAGCGTCACGTCGTCGACGGCAGTCACCGGCCCGAAGCGGCAGCTCAGCCCGGTCAGTGTCAGCATCCCCGCCCCCGATTCCGCCCCCCTGAGCGCTCGGGATCATGCTACACGATCCTGGCTTGACCTGGATCATGGCACCGCCCGCCGATCCCGCGCTGGCTTTGCGCCAAGGATGGAACACACGGCGGACCACGCCGGCATGGAGGGTAATGTGGCAAACAGGGGCTCCCGAAAGCACGACGAGCAGATCCGCCAGCGGGCCCGCAAGCTCTGGCAGGCCGACGGCAGCCCGCCGGGCCGCGAGGACGAATATCTCGAACGCGCGCGGGAATTGCAGGCGATCACCGACAATCCAACCGCCGGCCAGTTGCCCAACCCGATGATCCGCCATCCGGATCCGACCGTGCCGGTGGGGGTCGAGGAGGCGGAACTGCAGGAAAACCTGGGCGAATTTCCCGGCCGCACGAGCGACCAGGGGGACCGGCCGCCGACGCCGATGACGCGGCGCAAGGCACGCGAAGCGCTGCGCAAATCCTGAGCCGGAGACGGCCCGACTTGCGCCGGCGCGCGGCGCGCGGCAGACCGTCGGGCTTCGTGGGAAGCGGCCCCGGGCGTGAAGGGAGCCCGGGCCTGACGCAAGCCAGGCTTGGGACGGGCCTGCCATAGGAACGATGGGTGATGCGGATCCTGACACTGGACGCGGCGCTGGCACGGTGCGGGGCCGCGGTGGTGGATGAGCACGGCGTGCTGGCCGAGCGCTTCCGCGACGGGCCGCGCGGCGCCGCCGCCGGTCTGGCCGCGCTCGCCGGCGCCGCGCTCCAGGCGGCCGGTGGCACGGTCGATCTGGTCGCGGTGACGGTGGGTCCGGGCAGCTTCACCGGCCTGCGCGCCGCCCTCGCGCTCGCCCATGGCTACGCCGCCGCAGCGGAATGCCAGCTCGTCGCGGTCAGCGTCGGCGAGGCGCTGCGCGCCGCGCTTGCCGATGACAGCGGCCGCGCCGTCTGGGTCGCCATCGATTCGCGGCGCGGCACCGTCTTTCTCGACCGCAACGGGGACATTGCGAGCTGGGCGCTGGAGGCGCTGCCGGCCCCGGCCGGGCCGCTCGCCGTCGCCGGCGACGCCGCGATCGCCGTCGCCGCACGGCTGGCGGCGCGCGGCACCGATACGCTGCTCACCGACGCCCGCCTGCCGGCCCCGATGGCGATCGCCGCCGCTGCCCGCCAGCGCGTCGCCGGCGTCCTGCCGCCGCTCGCGCCCCAGCCGCTCTATATCGACCCGCCGCAAACGCACGCTCCGGCGAGCGCGCCGCGTCCGCCGCCGTGACCCGAGACGGCCCCGCCGACGCCGACCCCGCCGCCACTGGACTCGTCCCCGCCGGGTTGGGCCACGCGGAGGCACTGGCCGCGATCCACGCGGCGGCCTTCCCGCCCGACGCCGCCTGGGGTCCACAGGTGATGGCGCTGCAACTCGGCCTGCCCGGCGGGTTCGGCTGGATCGACCCGCGTGGGGGCATGATCCTGGCGCGCGTCGCCGCGGACGAGGCGGAAATTCTGACCCTCGCGGTCGCGGCCGATGCGCGCCGGTGTGGCCTCGGCCGTGCGCTGCTCGCCACCGCGATGCACACCGCTGAGGGCCGCGGCGCGCGGATGATGTTTCTCGAAGTCGCCAGCCGCAATGCGCCGGCCCGGATGCTCTACCAGCGCGCCGGCTTCACCGAGGTCGGACGCCGCCGGCGCTACTACCCGGGCGGCGACGACGCCCTGGTGCTGCGCGCCGACCTGATCAGCCGAGATACTCCATGATGTAGAGCCCGCCATTGTAGTCGTTGCTGAACACCAGCCCGCTGGCGTCGACGAAGACATCGCAGCTCTGGATGACCAGCGGGCGGTTGGGGCGATGATCCACCAGGCGCGGCGGCGCAGCCGGCACGAAGGCGGCGGTTTCGACCGGCTGGTACGGATTGCGGATGTCGAACACGCGCACCCCGGCGTTCTGATAGGTGGCGAAGATCAGCTCGGAACTGACGAAGCTGCCGGGCCGGTTCTCGTGGATGTTGTGCGGACCGAAATGCCCGCCCTTGGCGGCGTAGTCCGCCTCCGCCGGCGTGGGGAAGGTGGCGATGCTGACCGGGTTGGTGGGTTCGCGGACATCGAACAGCCAGATCAGCTTCAGCCCGTCCTCCTGGTTGTCGAGCACCGCCTCGTCCAGCACCACGAGCAGATCGCGCTCCGGCAGATGCAGGCAGTTATGGGTGCCGCCGCCAAAGGGCGGCGACCAGTTGCGGTGGGTGAGCAGCCGGGGCGCGTGGGGATCGGCGACATCGATCATCACCAGTCCGGCGTCGCGCCAGGCGCCATAGGCGGTCGTGCCGCTGACCGTGGCGTGGTGCAGCCCGTAGCGGCGCTGTGCCGGCCAGTCCGGCTGCTCGCCGGCGGCGAGATT
Source organism: Pseudomonadota bacterium (assembly GCA_021805485.1). The sequence continues at coordinate 5,113 of JAJZFF010000264.1, read as the reverse complement.
CATCCCCGGCAGCCAGAAGCGCCCCGCCGGGCGCGGTCGCGTCGGGTCCGCCATGTCCACGACGAGAAAGATGTAGTCGGTGAAGCCGTCCAGCAGGGCGGAGACATAGGCCCAGCGCCCGCCGGTGTACCAGATGCGATGGATGCCACCCCCGTCCACCGGCATGAAACCGATGCAGCGCGGCGCTTCGGGGTGACTGATGTCGAACACCGAAAGCCCGGCCGTCCAGCTTCGCCCCGTGGCATCGCCCGTGGTATCGCCCTTGGCGTCGCCCGCCGCGGCGGTGCCGACCGTTTTGCCGAGTGCGCCGGTGTAGTAGTTGCGCTCGTCGGCGAAGGCGGCATCCGCGAACATGTCCTTGGCGTTGATCACCAGCAGCAGGTCGTCATGCGTCTGCAGATGGATGTTCCACGTCATCGGCGGCGCCTTCTCGTAATGCACCGGCCGCGGCGCGCGCGGATCGCGCACGTCGATGACGCTGAAGCCCTGCGAGAACATGTGCCCGACATACGCATAGCCACGATGGACCATGAGCTGCACGCCATCCGGGCGTCCGCCCTGATCGGAATGGCCGATCAGGCGCAGATTGCGGGCGTGATCGGCGACCGGCAGATCCGCTGGGCTCATGGCGTCCCTCCCTCATTTTGGATTGCAGAATAGCCGCAGATCCACGGCGTAGCCCATGGCCTGATAGCCGGCCCGGTTGGGATGCAGCTTGTCCCCCGGCCCGCCGATGGTGGAGCCCGGCTGATAGGCCGCCTTCAGCTCACCCGACGCGGGATCGAGCGTCGCCTTGTCGAAATCGACCACGCCGTCGAACAGCCCGCCATTGTGCAGAATGAAGGCGTTCTGCGCCTTGCGCGCGGCGTCGACGGTGGCCGTGCCGTGCCCGGTGACAGGGCTGTGCAGGGCCGAAGGCAGCGTCGCCGCGATCACCCGCAGTCGCTTCGCATGCAACTGCCGCACCAGATCTTCCATGCCCAGACGCATCGCCTCCGGCGTGGCATCCGCATTGACGCTGTAGTCGTTGATGCCCTCGAGCCAGATGACGCTGGCGACGCCCGAGAGCTCCAGCACGTCGCGTTGCAGCCGGGTGAGCGCGGAAGGACCGCCCGGATAGGGCTTCTCGGCCGAATAGCTGTCGGGATCGAGCAGTTCGTTGCCGCCGATGCCCGCGTTCACGACCGCGAAGCGGTTGCCGCAGGCGGCGTGCAGGCGGTTGCCGAGCACGTCCGGCCAGCGGTCGTCCCCGTTCAGCGTCGAATTCGTCCCGTCGGTCAGCGAATCACCCAGTGCGACGATGGCTTCCGTGCCCTCCGGGGCGGCCATGTCGACGGCATCGAGAAAGTACCAGGACGTGGTCGAGAAGGGGAACGCCGCCGCGCTGTCCTCTCCGCCATGGGCGCCGGCTCGCGGCGGGGAGAGGTAGCTCGTCGTCATCGCCTTGGCGTGCCAGGTCATCGGCCCGCTCTGCCCGACGACGTGGAAGCTCACCGCCAGACGCCGGCCGGCGAGCAGCGGATCCGTGCTGTAGGGCAGCGCCACGGCATCGCTCCAGGCCGCATGTCCGGGCGCGATGCTGATCCGCTCCGCCCCCTGCGCGAACGTCACCCTGCGGGTCGTTCCGGGGACGAGCACCGCACCGCTGGCCTGAACGGCGACGAAGACGCCGTCGAGCGTCAGCGGTTGCGTACCGAAGACATTGGAGAAGCGCAGCCGTGTCGCCTGCCCCCACAGCGAGGGACGGATTTCGAGCCGGAAGCTCTGGTCACGGGCGCCCTTCTCCGGATCGGGAAAGGCGTAGCCGAGATCCGGCTGCGCCACCGGGTAGCCGACCGGATAGGGCCCCTGTGCCGACCCCGCCCAGCTCGTGACCCAGATCTGCCCGTTGCCGGGGCTCGACTCGGCCAAACCCCCGCCCACCGAGCCGAGGAGCAACACAAGGGCAAACCCCACCAGGGCAGGAACGCGGGAATTGGGCACGATGCTCCCCCTTTCGCGCCGGCGTCGGACCGGCGGCCATCACGCCACCGAGGGCGGCAGCGGACCATGGGAGCATGTACGCGAAGCGCTGGCCGGCGCAATCTTGCGCAGCGCAGCAGCGCGGTGCTGCGCGGCCGTGGCGGCTGGCTCAGCGCGCCGCGGCCCACTCGGTCTCACGGCGGATCAGCGCGTCGAGCAGGCCGACCACATTTTCGGCGGCGGCCGCGCGGGGCGAAGCGCCGACCTGCTCCAGCACCGCGCGCACGCGCGGAGCGGCGCCCGCCGCGGCGGGGCCGGCAAAAGCCATCGACCAGTCGGGGAACGCCCGCGCCGCGACGGGACCGATCTCGACAACGACCAGGTCGGCATGGCGCGGGTCGTCCTGGATGCGCTCGAATGCACGCTCCACGGCGTCCATCGGGCCCTCCAGCACCTGAGCGAAGCTGCCTTGGCCGAGCAGCAGCGCCCCGGTGAGACCCTCGCTGGCGTTGTTGCGGCGAGAGACGGCCAGGATGCGTCGCAACTCCGACGCGACCTGGTCCTCGTCGCCGCGAAGCAGGCTGCGGCTGACATAGATGATGCGATACAGGGACATGAGCATGGCGCGGCCCTCTTCAATCGGCGACGCCAGCGAGCAGGGCGCGCTCGTTGAGCCGGAGCAGCAAGGCGCGCACTTCGCTGGCGGGCAGCGGGCGGGAAATCAAATAGCCCTGGAGGTCGGTACACCCCTCGTCTTCCACTTGGCGCGCCTGCTCGTCGGTCTCCACGCCCTCGGCGACGGTGGCCATCGCGAGGCCGGTACCCAGGGCGGCGATCGCGCGCACCAGACCCCGCGCCTGCGCATCCTCGGTCATGTCCTTGACGAAGGAGCGGTCGATCTTGATGCGGTCGAAGCGGAAGGAACGGAGCCGGCTCAGCGACGAATAGCCGGTGCCGAAATCATCGAGCGAGATCTGCACGCCGCGCGCCTGCAAGGTCCGCAGGCAATCCAGCGTCGCCTCCTCCTGGCCGAACAGGGCGCTCTCGGTGATCTCGATCTCGAGCCGCTCGGGGCTCAGCCCGCTGGCGGCCAGCGCGCCGGCCACGGCGCGCAGCAGTCGGTCCGGATCGGCGAGCTGCAGCGGCGAGACATTGACCGCGACCCCGATGCCGCTCGGCCAGTCCATCGCCTCCTGGCAGGCGGCGCGCAGCACCCATTCGCCGATCGCGTTGATCAGCCCGATCTCCTCGGTGACGGAAATGAAATCGCCCGGTGCGACCAGGCCGCGGATCGGGTGCCGCCAGCGCAGCAAGGCCTCGCAGGCCAGCACCCGCCGCGTGGCGACGTTGAACTGCGGCTGATAGAACAGTTCGAACTGCCCCAGCACCAGCGCCCGGCGCAGGTCGGCCTCGAGCGAGCGGCGCGCTTCCGCCTGTTCACGCATCAGCACATTGAAGGCGCGATAGACGCCGCTGCCCTCGGCCTTCGCCTGCCGCAAGGCGAGATCGGCGCTGTGCAGCAGTTGCTCGGTCTCGCGGCCGTCGCGCGGGGCAACGGCGAGGCCGACGCTGGCCTGCACGTGCGCGACCTGGCCCTGGACCACATACGGCCGCGCCAGCCGCTCGACGAGCCGCCGCGCCAGCGTCTCCACCCCGGCGGCGGCGGGAACCAGTGCGGCGAATATGCCGTCATCGAGGCGCGCCGGCAGGTCGGACTCGCGCAACGCCGCGCGCAGGCGCTGGCCGACCAGGCGCAGCAGCGCATCCCCCGCAGGTCGCCCCGAGACCTCGGTCAGACTGCCGTGGCCCTCGACGTCGACCAGGAGCACCCCCGGCCAGTCCTGCTGCCCACCCGGACCCGCCGCCGCCAGACGCTCCGTGAGCGCAGCCTCGAACCGGCGCTGATTGGCCAGACCGGTCAGCGGATCATGCGCCAGCGGGTCGGGCGCGGTGACGGCGCGGGCGGGGGCGAACATCAGCGCCCAGCGGCGCGGCGCGATCCGGCGCAGGCGCAGGGCGAGACCCGTCCCGGCGCGGTTGTCAGCCGGCAATTCGACCTCGCCTGCGGCCCGCTCGCCATTCGCGACCGTCTCGGCACAGTGGACCAGCACGCTTCGCCGGGCAGTCTCGTCGAGGCAGGCGCTGGCCGCCAGCACCTGGCCCAGCGAGGGGCGCGCGCGCAACTGCAACGGCTCATCCAGCCCGAGGAGGCGGAACGCGGCGGCATTGCAGAGCCAGACACGCAAGGTGTCGTCGCAGACGATCACGCCCTCGGCGGCGACGTCCAGCGCGGCGCTGGCGAGGCTGCGGGCATGCTGGCGCGTCGGGGCGCGGCGCGGCTGCGCCGGCTTGGCTGAGCGAGGGGGAGTCTCGACTTGGACGTCCATGATGTCGTTGAATCCGACCAGGAAGAAGCTTGGACGGTTGATCATCCAGGCGAGCCGCCAAGAAAGCCTTAACGTCGCCGGCGCGCCCGCGGCGCGGCCGGCGCCGCGCTCACCTGCCGCAGCCATTCAGCGAGCGGCCGCCACAGCACCGCCGAGGCGGTGTGGCCGGCGACCATGCCGACATGGCCGGCCGGCGGCTGATGCAGGACCGCGCCTGGCAGCGCCGCAGCGAGCGGGCGGGCGCTCTCCGGCGGCACGATGCGATCGCGGGCCGGCACGGCAACGAATGCCGGCAGCCGCAGGCTCTCCGGGCGCACGGGCAGCCCGGCGATGCGCCAGGCGCCGTGCGCCGGCGTGTTGGCCCCGTACCAGCCTTCGAGCGTCTCACGCGCAACCGGCGCGGCCAGCGGCACACCGTCATTGAGCCAGTCCTCGAGCGCCACGAACAGGTGCGCCCGCGGCGTATCCGGGTTCAGGCGCGCGAAAGCGCGATATTTGTCGCTGACGCCGAACGGATCGAGCAGCGCGAACAGGGTCTGCAGCAGGTCGATCGGCAGGGTCCCGCCAAGGGCCAGAGCCGGCTCGAACAGCGGCAGCAGCCTGGCGAACGCGGCCGCCTGGGCCGGGTCCGCCGCGTGGAAATCCCAAGGCGTCGCCAGCAGCGCGAGCGCCTGGACGCGATCCGGCCGGCGCTGCGCCGCGGCCAGGGCGAGCAGCCCGCCCATGCAGTAGCCGACGACGCTGATTTTGCCCCCGATCGCGCC